>JBFJYU010000125.1:0-8596 GCA_041622435.1 Thermoplasmatota archaeon
AGGGCCGACTCGTTGGCCTTCTCAAGGGCCTTCGGGTCGTTCAGGCGCTGGCTGACGCCTTGGTTCACGGAGCGAACCTCCTGGCGGCGCTGGGCCATTTCGGCGCGGTGCTCGCCGCGCACGGCCATGACCTTCTCGCGCAGCTCCATCGCCTTGTTGTGGAAATCGTCCGCCTTCGTCTTGAGGGCGACGAACTCCTTGTGCTTCTCGTCCGCCTCCTCCGAGATGATGCGGACCTGCTTGACCGCATCGATGAACTTGCCGTGTGCCTCGTTGGCCTCGTCGTGGT
Source organism: Thermoplasmatota archaeon (assembly GCA_041622435.1). GTDB lineage: Archaea > Thermoplasmatota > E2 > JACPAO01 > JAHFTW01 > JBFJVP01. The sequence continues at coordinate 290 of JBFJYU010000125.1, forward strand.
ACTGCTTGACCATCTTGTGTTCGTCGTCGGCCTTGGCAAACAGCTCGTCGATGGCCTTGTCGGTGTCCGACAGATCCACTTCGAGAGCCTTCTGCTTGCTCATCTGGCCCTCGAGCTCCTTGAGCTGGGCCTTCTTTTGGCGGACAGTGTCCAGCAGGTCCCGCTCCTTGGCGGGCTCCATGACGGTCGTCTCCTGGCGCAGGAGCGCGTCCTCGATCTCCTGCTTGAGCTTGCGGACCTGCAAGGGAAGCGAGCGCTCCATTTCGCCCTTCTTGCCCTTCTTCTGGCCGATGAGGGCCTTGGCTTGGTCCTGGTAGGAGTTGCGGAGCTCCTTGTGCTCACGCATCTTCAGGTTGGCCGCGTCGCGGACTTCCTTGTGCTGGTTGATCTCCAGCGATTTCTCGCGACGCTGGTCGTTGAGCAGGTTGCGCGCATCGCGGGCCCCGCGGGACAGGTCGTTGTAGTGGTTCCGCTGGTCCAGATAGCCGTGGAATTTGTCCTGCAGGTTGCGGACATCCTCCTGGCCCTTGGGACTGTCAGAATTCTGGGCCTGGACGGCTTGCTCGGCGTCGGTCATGGCACGCGCTTCCTTGGAGGCGCCGCGAGGAAAGGGCCTGTAAAAAGGCTTCGTGGCTGTGGCGAGGCAGCGGGAAGGCGGGCCCGTCCCGCCAATGGCGGTCGCCACCTGTGCCCAACCACTTTTAATGAAGGGTGGCTTGGACGCGGCCGTATGAGCCGGTCGTTCGTCTTCTCAAGCGAATCGGTGACGGAAGGCCACCCCGACAAGGTGGCTGACAATGTCTCCGATGCCGTCTTGGATGCCCTCCTGTCCCAGGATCCCTACAGCCGTGTGGCCTGCGAAACTTTCGTGGCCACCGAATTGGCCGTCATTGCTGGTGAAATCACCACGGTGGCTGACGTGGATTACGAGAAGATCGTGCGCGACACGATCTGCGCCATCGGCTACGATGCCCCTGAGCGTGGCATGGACGGCGCCGGCTGCGAGCTCAAGATGCGGCTGGTCGAGCAATCCGCCGACATCGCCATGGGCACGGCGGCCCGCGAGGACCAGAAGATCGGCGCCGGCGACCAGGGCATGATGTTCGGCTATGCCGAGCGCGGCCGCGACGCCGACGCTGGCATGCCGGTGCCCATCAGCCTGGCCCATGCGCTCACCCGCCGGCTCACGGCGGTGCGCCGCGACGGCCCCCTTAGCTACCTGCGCCCCGACGGCAAGAGCCAGGTTTCGGTTCGCTTCGAAAACAACGAGCCCGTGGGCGTCGAGGCGGTTGTCTTGGCTGCCCAACACGACCCCGACGTGAACCAGGAAACGATCCAGGCGGACCTGCGAGAGCACGTTATCAACCGGATCATTCCCGAGCAGTGGCTCAGCGACGACACGAAGTACTTCATCAACCACACCGGGAAGTTCGTCAAGGGCGGCCCCGCGGCGGACACCGGCCTCACCGGCCGCAAGATCATCGTCGACACCTACGGTGGCTGGATCCCCCACGGTGGCGGCGCCTTCAGCGGCAAGGACTCCACCAAGGTCGACCGCAGCGCCGCCTACTACTCCCGTTACGCGGCCAAGAACCTGGTTTCCGCCGGCGTGGCCGACAAGCTGCAAATCCAGGTGGCGTACGCCATCGGCAGCCTGGAGCCGGTGTCCATCAACGTGGACACGTTCGGCACCGGCCGCATGCCCGAGGAGGCCATCGAGGAGCTGCTGCGCAAGGACTTCGACTTCGCCCCCGGCGCCATCATCGATCAGCTGCGTCTGCGCGAGCCGGTGTTCAAGCAGACGGCTGCCTACGGCCACTTTGGCCGCAGCGACCTAGATCTGGCGTGGGAGCGCACGGACAGGGTCGAAGAGATCACGGCCAAGGTCGGCACGCTGGTCTAGGCGACGACTCCCGCGTCCCCATCGAACGGCTGGGTGCAGCGTCTGCTCCGCTGCGTCGCTGCGCGATCCCCGGCCACGCGCGCCGCGGTGCCTACCCTGGTGTTGGCGTTGTTGGCGCTGACGCTCGGTCGGGATGGTTGGGGGCACGAGCCGGCAGGCGCGACCGCGAAGGCGGTCGGGCCGCCTGAAAACAGGTAAGGGAAAGGGAGGCAGAGGGAAGAGGTCGGCGCGGTGCCGATCCGGGGCACTTAGGCGTCGACGACGCGGCGCACCATGATGTCGTCCCGCGTGCCGCAGTGGGGGCAAGCCTCGAAGCGGCTCGTGCGACCCTCGTGGCCGAACGTGCCGACGTTCCAGTCCTCGCCACAGTGGTCGCAATGGTACCACGCCTCATGCACCGGCTTGACGGGAACCTCGGCCTCCACGGGCTTCTTGGCGCCCGTGGGCAGCCGGCCGGCTTCGCCGCACTCAGGGCAGGTGAAGAGAACCGCGCGGCGCTGGTCGTAGTGCTCCAGGCCCAACTGGAACACTTGGCGGCAACTGGGGCAGCTCAGGACGCCGTGGCGCACGTCGGCGAGGTCGTAGCTCGTGCCTTCCCGCTCGCGCAGGTTGACGGCGACATCGGTCTGGGGCTGCGGTTCGGTCTCCTCCTCTTCCTCGACAGGCTCCCTGACGCGGCGGCTGAAGTACATCAGGACCGCAACGACGGCGAGCAGGCCGTAGATGCCCACAACGGGCAGGAGCAGGATCTGGTCGAGGAACAGGATGTCCACGACGCTGGTAACCAGGGTCAGGACGCCGAACAGGATGACCCACTTGTAGCCAGCGCGGCGCTTGTGGACATCGGCGCGCAGGTGGCCGTAGCGGGCCTCCGCGTCGTCGGACCAGTCGTCCTCGAGCTCGTGTCCATGATCGTGCCCAGTGTGGTCATGATCGTGGCCGTGGTGATCGTCGTGGGTCACAGGGCCCACCTCCCGGAGAGGCCGATAATGGCCAAGACCAGGACTCCCGCGAACAACCCGGCGCTCATGCCAAGGTAGCTGGCGTTGTCGGCCAGCGTGTCAAAGAGGCCTTCCTCGCTGGCGGCCGGCGCGTCATCACCCGCAGCGGATTCGGCATCGCTGCCGTGTTCGTCGGTGGCCGCGCCGTTGTCGGTAGGGGTACCGTCGGCGCCGTCGGTCCCGTCACCGCCGCCCGCAGGGTCCGAGGGGTCGAGGGGGTCGGTGCCGGCGGTGATCTCGTCGCCGTCGCTCGTGCCGTCGCCGTCGGTGTCGGCCTCGTTGGGGTCCGTGCCGGCGGTGATCTCGCAAAGGTTGTCGCAGCCGTCCGCGTCGGGGTCGTCCGTCGCGTTGAACGTCAGGTTGCCGAAGTTGTCCTGTTCCCAGGTGTCGTTGAGGCCATCGGCGTCGGCGTCCGTCGCGTTGATGGCGCCCGCCGCGGCTTCGCCGGCAGCAAACACGTAGTCAAGGCCGAAGTCGGCGTCGGGCGCGCGGTCACTGACCATCATGGGTCCGGTGTTGCGCAGCTTGACCGAGGATTCCACGTAGAAAGCGGTGAACAGGTCCCCCGCAAGGGGGTTGCCGAGTTCCGTCTTGGGCACCTCAATGGCCAGCACGGCGCCGCTGACGGAGGCGTTGCTCGCTCCCAGCGTCAGATCAACGGTGGGCGCGCTGCCACGCACGGTGACAACGACCAGCGCCTCGGTCTCCCCGACGGTGCCGTGCACGAGGTATTGGAAGTACTCGGCTTCGAGTGCGCCGCCGATGGATCCGCCCACGATGTCGCCGGCTGCCTGGATGTAGAACGAGATGTGGGTGTCCGTCTCGTTGCCGACCCAGGAGGCCACGATGTCTGCGGGGTCGTAGCGGGAATTGATGTCCGACGTGACGCCGAAGAAGCTGTCGTCGCCAGCCGCGTCGGTGATCTCGGGTTCATCCTGTGATCCGGCGGAACCGGGGTTGGCCATGAGTGCCACCAGCAGTGCGGCAGCCCACGCGATGTGGACAAACCGGCGGGGCCGTTCAACGGAGCGCATTGCGATGCCGTGAACGCGAGCGTATTTATTGCTTGCCGGCCCGCAGATGGCTGGCGCAAGCCCGAAGAAAGTCCGCTTCGAAAGGCAAACTAACGGCGACGGCGCGTGAATGCCACCGCCGCGAGGCACGCCAGCAGGGCGGCCAGACCCACGCCGGGGCTGTCCTTGCCATCGTCGGCGGCTTCGTCGATGCTGGAGCCTTCGTCGGCCGAGGCGGTCTTGTTGCCGTCATCGCCGTCCGACGATTCCGGTGGCGCGTCGGTGGTGTTGCCGTCCGAGTCGTCGGTGGTCATGTTGCCGGTGTCCGTGGTGCCATCGGAGGGGTCCAGGGGGTCGCCGCCAGCGGCGATCTCGTCACCGTCGCTGATGCCGTCGCCGTCGGTGTCGGCCACGTTGGGGTCGGTGCCTGCGGCGAACTCACAAGCGTTGTCGCAGCCGTCGGCGTCCGGGTCGTCCGTTCCGTTGTACGTCAGGTTGCCAAAGTGCTCCTGCTCCCAGGTATCGTTGAGCAGATCGGCGTCGGTGTCGTTGACGTCGCCCGTGGCGGCGGCCGGCGAGAACACGTACGCGCGGCCAAAGTCGGCGTCGGGGGCGCGGTCCGAGGCCAGGATGGGGCCGGAGCCTTGCATCTGGACGCTGGAACTGGCGTAGAGATCGCCGAGGATGGTGCCCGGTGCGACGCCTTCGAACGTGGACTTGGCCACAACCAGCGTCAGGATGTCTGCGGCGGCCGACGCTTCGGCGGCGTCACCGATGGGGGTTACCTCCGGAGGATTGCCAACGATGCGCGCGCCCGCCAGGAAAGCGGTCTCGCCGACCACCCCAGACACGCTGTACGTGTAATGGGTCGTCGTCTGGCCGTTGCTGGAGCCACCACGGATTTCCTGGGCGGCTTGCACCATCAGTGTGAACGTTGCATCGGTCTCCTCGGCCACCCACGCGGCAAGGATGTCGGCCGACAGGAACACGTTGTCCGGGTCAGGCGCCCCGCCGGCCAGCTTGTGATCGCCGGCCGCGTCGGTGATTTCGGGGTCCTCCTGGCTGCCGGCCGAGCCGGAAATCACGGCGAAGTTGGCCACAATCAATGCCAGGCCGAGGGCAGGAATCAGTCGGCTGCGGGAGGTTTGCATCGATCTTCCACGGAACCGGTCCCTTTTATCTGTTGCCGGGCGCCCCGTGGCTACCCGGGCCGCGAAGGCGGCCCGGGCAGCCGGTGGGAGCGACACACGAAAAGGGTCCGACGAGCCGAGCGACCCGTTTTCGATGGCTCAGGAGCGTCGGTGGCCGCGTCGCGCCAACACCATGGCCGTCCCAAGGGCCGCCAGCAGCGCAACCAGACCAAAGCCGGGGCTGTCCTTGCCCTCGTCGCCGGCCTCGTCGGTGGCCGAACTGCCATCGTCGGGGGCCGCCAACGTGTCCTCGTCGTCGCCCGACGCATCCGGCGGCGCGTCCGTGGTGCTGCCGTCCGAGTCGTCGGTGGTCATGTTGCCGGTGTCCGTGGTGCCATCGGAGGGGTCCAGGGGGTCGCCGCCAGCGGCGATCTCGTCACCGTCGCTGATGCCGTCGCCGTCGGTATCGGCCACGTTGGGGTCGGTGCCCGCGGCGAACTCACAAGCGTTGTCACAGCCGTCGGCGTCCGGGTCGTCCGTCGCGTTGGCCGTCAGGTTGCCAAAGTGCTCCTCTTCCCACGTGTCGTTGAGGCCGTCGGCGTCCGTGTCCAGGACCGCCGCGCCGCCTCCACCGGCTCCGCCTCCGCCACCACCTAGGACGCCCGTGATGGGCAGCGTCACGTAGCTGCGGCCGCGGCTCTCGTACGTCGAGAGGTACAGGTTGTTGCCAACGATCGCGGAGCCCTCCAGGACCCAGGTGAGGGGCTGGTCGGCCGGCAACTCGTCGACGAGCACTTCAAGGGACCAAGTCCACTGAATGTACAGTTCGCCGTTGGCCTGAGCCGGATAGACCGGCTTGGTCGAAGGCGAGCCAATGGCCACCTCGGTGTCGCCCGACATGATACGGGTGCCAACACTGACGTAGCCCGCGGTGAAAATGCCGCCGCCAACGTGGGCGTTGATCTCGATTGTGCCGTCCGGGTCGAGCTTGAGACCTTCCGTCAGTCCGGGCGTCAGGGGGAGCTCAATCTGGTAGCCGGCCACCGTGACTGGGGCCGCCGAGGCCGCGCCGGCCGCGTCAATGTTATCGTCGGGGAACAGGAAGAGCGGCGTGTCCGGCTCGCCGTCGTCGGGCAACGTGTTCATCCAGCCAATGTCCTGCGTCGCCGGCGCATGTGCGTACAGCGTCGTCTCCGACGGGGACGGGGCGGGAGCGTCGGGGCTCTGCCCCTGGGCTACGTTGGCGGAAATCGTGAGAGAGGCCACGATGATAATCATGGCTCGGCTCAGGGTCGCGTGCATAGGCTGAGGTCAGCCTGAGGATATTTATTGCTTGCCGCTCGCCGAGCGCCCGGACGCGAAGCCACGGCGCGCCCGACGATGAGGGGTTGCCGGTCGCCCCGGCGGCACCGCACAGGTGCGGCTCCCTGGTTCCCGTAGGCCAGAACAAACGCGAAAACGCGGTATCAATTGCGAGCACCAAACCGGCCATGCGAGCATGGCCTCGTTGGGCACGAGAAACCCTTCCAGCGCTGCGCGCCTCCAGGGTTTCTAGTGCAGGCACAAGGCGCTGGCGCGCCTCGTGCGACACTGGAACAACCGTCGCTCCCGACGGTCGCTCCTCTGTTCCAGTGCAGCGACAAGGCCATGCAAACATGGCCTCGTCGGGCACGAGAAAACCTTCCGGCGCGGCGCGCCTCCAGGGTTTCTAGTGCAGGCACAAGGCGCTGGCGCGCCTCGTGCATCACTGGAACAACCGTCGCTCCCGACGGTCGCTCCTCTGTTCCAGTGCAGGGAGCAGGATTCGAACCTGCGAACCACTAAGGAATAGACCCTGAATCTATCGTCGTTGGCCGCTTGACTATCCCTGCGGGGGGTGGCGAGTGCGTGGAAGAGGGCCCGTGGGGGTGTCGTGCGTCGGTTGGACGACCCTGAATCGATCGTCGTGGCCGGGCACACCAGGGGTGTGGCCGGCTGGATGGCGGTGCGAAGCGCCGCCGGACTGGCCGCTTGACTATCCCTGCGGGGGGTGGCGAGTGCTTGGTCGGGCGGTGTGTTCGCGCTTGGCGCACGAAGCCGTCGGACCGGCCCTTGAGGCTTCCACAAACCAGGAGTTCGTGATCCTTGAGGGGGCGAGAACCGCGCAGTTGGGTCCCCCATATGAGGGTTGCGAGGTCGTCGGGTGGTGGAGGGGAAGGTGAGGGGAGAGTGGGGAATGAAGGGGGATGGGTCTACAGGCCTTCGACGCCGACGGCCAGCGCCTCGAAGCGCTCCTTCAGGATCTCGACCGCCTTGATGACCGCGTCCTCGGCCTTGAGGGCGCCGTCCGTCTCGAAGCGGAAGAGGAACTTCCGGTCGTCGTAGGTGACGGTGAAGACGCCGTCGGTGAGCTTCGTCGCCTCGGTAGCACGGTTCACGTTCTCGGGCTGAAGGACGACCAGCTTGTCGCCTTCAAGTCCCAGGATGCCACGGGGCGTCTGCTCGACCACCGTCCGGGCCACGTCCGGCGAAATCTTGCTCGCGTCGAACTCGGCCGTCGGGTAGTACTTGTAGCCAACCGCCTGGCAGGACTGCCAGCGGGCATGCTCGGTGCCGTCCCCAAGGACGGCCTCGCACTCCAGGATCAGCCGCTGGTTGGCCAGCAGGGACACGATGGGGATGTTGGGGTCCGCGATCGCGAACGCCTTGTCCTCCGGCTCGAGGTCGCCCGAGTACACGGTGCACGGCCCCTCCTTCGTGAGGGTGAAGCGCACCAGGTACTCCGGGTTGCCCTCGTCGTCGACGCGGCCCTTCAGATTCAGCGTGCTCGGGTCGGTGGGAACCGGGCACATGCCGATCCGGTGGGCGATGATCTCGTCGAAGAGAGCCGACGTGTTGTCGTAGATCGTCACCTTGTGGATGGCGAGCTTCGGCACCTCGGCGAGCAGGACGCGACGCATGGCGTTGACGAAGTACGGGTGGACGCCCTCGACGACGAAGGCGGCCCGACGGTCCTCCAACTCCTTGATGTCGACCTTGATCTTCACGAGGACACCTCAGACACGCCTGCCGCGGCGGCCGCCCTTCTTGCGGGTGCCATCGTGGGGCACTGGAGTGACATCCTCAATGCGACCGACCATGATGCCGTTGCGGGCCAATCCACGAATGGCGGCCTGGGCGCCAGGGCCGGGGCTCTTGGACTTGTTGCCGCCGTAGCCGCGCACACGGATATCGACCGTGCTGAAGCCCTTCTCCTTGAGCGCGTCAGCGATGCGCTGGGC
>JBFJYU010000126.1:0-8560 GCA_041622435.1 Thermoplasmatota archaeon
AAGGGGCGGAGCCGCTCGTTCAGGGCACCGCACGGGGCTACTTCTTTTGCCGAGCGTAGCGAGGCTCGGGGTTCAAGGGCGCCGGGGGCTTCTGCCGCCGGCGAGCGAGGCGTTGCCGAGCGGACCGGGAGGCGCGCAGTGCCTCGCGGGGCGGAGCCCCTCGTTCAGGGCACCGGGCGGGGCTACTTCTTTTGCCGAGCGTTAGGCTTGGCAGCCGAACGCCCTCAGGCGGACATCGGGGCTAACCCCCCGCGCCGGGCGTACTGACGTCGGTCTGAGGCCGCCGTGTTCGCGCAGGGGCTTGCCCCGCGGCCCTGGCGTTTAGGGCCCACGGCGCCCCATCAGGATTGGTGGCCCGGATTCAGTCGTGGGCGATGCTCATTGGCGGCATGAAGTGCGGTTCCACGACGGTGCACCGTCAACTGGGGTGCCACCCGGAAATCGCCGCCAGCCGGCCGAAAGAGCCCCAGTACCTCGCCATGCCGCGGGCGTGGCGCAAGGGTCGCGGCTGGTACGAGTCATGCTTCCGTTACGACGCGGGGCGGCACCGGTATGCCCTCGATGGGTCCGCCGCGTACTCCAACACGCACCGCTACCCGCACGTTCCCGGCCGCATGCGTGAGCTGGGCGGCCAAGTGAAGGTGCTGTACGTGCTTCGCGACCCCATTGCCCGCATGCGTTCCCACATTCTCCACGATGCCGCGACCCCGTGGGGTGGGGCGCCCGACGGCCCCAGATCCCGGCGCTATCTGGACGCCTCCGACTACGCGGGGCACCTTGACGCCTACCTCGCCCACTTCGATCGCCGCGACATCCACGTTTTGACGCTGGAGTCCCTGGCTGCCGACCCCCGTGCCGCGTTGGCTTCGGCGTGCCGGTTTCTCGACATCGACGCGGCGTTCCCCTTCCCTCAGCCCGCGCAGCCGGTCAACGCGAGCCCGCCCGCCTACCTGCGCACACGGGCCTGGATGCGGGCGTTGTGGCACGCGACGCCTGGCTACACGCCCCGCCGGGCGTTGCGCTGGGCCACCCAGCGGGCCAGGCGCACGCGGCTGCCGGCGCGCCTGGTGTTCAGCGAGGCCCCGCTTGTCTTGGGTCCCGATTGGGAGTCAACGGCCCGCGCCGCGCTGGCGCCCTCGATGCACAGGCTGCACCGGGACTGGGGCGTCGACGTTTCGGCGTGGGGCTTCCAGAGCGCCTAGCCAAGCTGAACAAACACGAACACCAGGATCGCGATGGCCAGGGTCATCGCCGCGGCGTACACCAGCTTGTTCCAGGCGAGCACCTTGCGACCGTCGAGGGGGCCCAACGGTACCAGGTTGAACACCGCCAGCAGGGCGTTGACGAACGCGATCACGTGGAACGTGGTTGCCAGCGGCGTCAGCGTCGTGCCCTGGTTGGCCTGGCTCACGATGGCCGCGATGATCGCGATGGTCAGGTTGACCGCGGGGCCGGCAATGCTGATGATGCCGTTTTCGCGGGGCGTCACCCGGCCATAAATGACCACGGCGCCGGGCGCCGCGAAGAGAAAATCAAAGAAGGCGGCCACGAAGAGGCTGATGCCCAAGCCCGGGAATTGGGCCCTGAACTCGGCCCAGTGGCCGTATCGCTGGGCCGCGACCTTGTGGGCCAGTTCGTGCAGGACGAAGCCGCTCGCGACGGCCAAGAAGCTCGTCACCGCGATGGCAAAAAGCGACAGGCCGGCCTCCTGGACCGCGGGCATCTTGTCGCTCTTGAGGACGAACCACAAGGCGATCGACAGGATGACGACGGCGGCGCTGAGGTGAAGCACTTCCGTCGCGCTGTAAGTGATGCGGGGCCGACCTGCCGGGCGCGCCGCATCGCCTTCTTGGAGCCAGGGGTTGTAATTGGCGGGGCCGTCCGCCATCAGGTGCCCCCGAAGAGGCTCTCCACGATGCGCCATCCAGCAATGTAGGTGCCCGCGACGCTGCCCAGGTTGGCAAGCGCCGTGACCAACAGGACCTTGACGACGCCGTTGCGCCAGAAGTCCCTGAATGTCTCGATCTGCTTGATCGCCTCGAAATCGGACACACGAGGCGTGCGAACCTTGGCCTCCGTCAGGCCCGCAAACCAGCCTGCCGCCAGCATCGGGTTGAGACTCGTGATGGGAGCCGCCACGAAAGCCACCAGGATGCTGGCGATGTGGCCGCCAGCCAGCGCCGCGCCGACGGCGCTGAGGGTGCCGTTGATCAGGACCCACTGCGAGATGGCGCTGAGGAACAACCCGTACGTGCCGTCCTTGTACCCCTGGTAGCCGAGGTAAGCGAAGGCGGCCAGGATGGCGATCGGGATGGCGAAGCCGAGGAACTTTCCGACACTGAAGCGGGGCGCATGGACCTCGTCCAACTGCCCGCGCTCGGGAATGCCCGCTGCGTCGGCCAGGTGGCGTCGGATGCCTGGCGTATGGCCGGCTCCAACGACCGCCACGGCGCTGCGGCCGGACCGGTCCAACTCGTCGATGTGGCTCGCCATGTAGGCGTCGCGTTCGTCAATCAGGGACGCCTTGACGCTCGGGGCAAAGCGCGCGAACTCCTCCGTCATCTGCGTGATGGCGTCGGTCTCCAGCAACTGGTCGACGTCGAAGTCCTTCTGATCCTCCGTGCCCGGAGTCAGCAGGTCGACCCAGACGTTCCAGAACAGGCGCAGTTTCTGCCACAAGCCCATCGTGGAGAAGCCGCGGCGCAGCGTCACGGACACGTCGCGATCGATCAGCACCACCTCAGCACCGATCTCCTCCGCGACCTCGATGGCGCGAATCATTTCGCTGCCCGGCGCCACACCGGTCTCGCGGCCCATGCGCGCCTGCATCGATGCCAGGTAGAGCTGGAGCAGGAACAGGTGCTGCTTCTTGTCGCGCAGAACCTGAATGATATCCGTATTTTGCCAGGCATCGGGATCGCGCAGGGCCTCGAAGCGCTTGATATCCAACTCGACGAGCACGGCCTGTGGCCGGCGCGCCCGGATGGTCTCCTCTACCTCGGCCACGCTGGTGGCAGAAACATGGGCCGTGCCCACCACGACGATGCCTGGACGCACCTCTTCAATCACAGCTTCCACCAAAAATGCCGAGCCGGCTGGCGGCCGACCCGGCCGCGCGTACTTGTGCCTTTTGACCGCGTTGCTTGCCTGGCGCAGCGCCGCTGCGGCAAGGGTCGGCGCCACGGCGCGGCACCGTGAACCCTTTATTCGGGTCGGGTTCGTCCGCGCTTCAGTATGGGCGCCATTATCGTCACGGGCATTCCTGGCGTGGGCAAGACCACGGTCATGAATGCGGCCGCGGAGCATGCCAACCGCAGCATCGTCGTGTACGGAACCGTCATGTTCGACGAGGCCAAGGCCAAGGGTCTCGTTGCCCACCGCGACGAGATGCGGGGCCTGGAGCCGTCGGTCCAGAAGGAAATCCAGCGCGCCGCCGCCAAGGCCATGGCGGCGATGGGAGACATCATCGTCGACACCCACTGCTCGATCAAGACGCCGCGGGGCTACCTGCCGGGTCTGCCGGCCTGGGTGCTGGAGTCGCTGATGCCTGAGGCCATCGTGTTGGTGGAGGCGGACGCCGCCGAGATCAAGGGCCGCCGCGAGGGCGACGAGACCCGCAAGCGCGACGCAGATAGCATCGACGCGATCGAGGAGCACCAGGAGATCAACCGCAAGTTCGCGGCGGCGTACGCCACCCTGACAGGCGCAACCGTCCACACGGTCTACAACCACGATAACAAGGTCGACGAGGCCATCCAGCAGATCATGCCCGTGGTGGCCTGATGGCTGACGCGGCGGACGCTGGTGGCATCGGCGGCGCCAAGGGCGGCCGGGCCGGAAAGACTGGCAAGGGTGCGAAGGGCGGCGACCCGCCCAAGCGGGGCAACTTCGGCACGCTGCTGATGGTGTTCCTGGTCCTGATGATCCTGTTCGACCCGAACCTGCGGGCGCTGATGGGCAAGGTCGTCGGCAGCATCCTGGAGCCGGTGATCGGCTTCAACGGCAACTACCCCGTTCTGACCGTGGTCATCGCCGGCAGCCTGATGGTTGCCCTGACGACGCTGGTGCGCCACTTCACGACCGACTGGCTCAACATGGCCCGGACGCAGGCGTACATGCGGCACTTCCAGAAGGAGTTCGGCGCCGCGCGCAAGGAGAACAACACGTTCCGCCTGAAGGCGCTGCAGGACAAGCAGCCGGAGGTCATGGCGAAGCAGCAGGAGATGTCGACCAAGCAGCTCAAGACGATGCCGCTCACGATGGTCATCGTCATCCCGTTGTTTGCGTGGCTCTTTGAGTTCGTCAACGCGCTGGACTACTGGTTCTACAGTGTTCCGTGGAACCCGACCATCGACATGTTTGGCCGCAACGGCATCATCTTCGGGAGCAGCGTGTTCCCCCACTGGATCCTGTTGTACATGGTCGTCAGCATCCCCTTCGGTGCGCTGTTGCAGAAGGCCATGAAGTTCCTTTCCTGGAAGGAACGCTGGCAGGACCGGCACCCCGAGGTCCACGAGGGATAGTGGCGGCGACGGCGGCTGGCCGCAGCCTCACGGTGGGCGGTCTGCCCGGCACTGGCACGAGTACGCTTTGCCGATTGCTGTGCGACCAGTTGGGCTTGCCCTACACGTACGCAGGACAGATTTTCCGCGACGAGGCTGCGCGTCGGGGCCTGAGCCTCGCCGAGTTTGGCCGGCTGTGCCAGGAGGATCCTTCGGTGGACAAGGCCCTGGATGCACGCCAGGTTGACCAGTTGCGCGCCGGGGGCCTGATCCTGGAAGGTCGCCTTTCCGGGTGGCTGGCGCACGACAACGGCTTGCCGGCGCTGAAGGTCTGGGTCACGTGCGACGACACAGAGCGGGCCCGGCGCGTGGCGGAGCGGGATGGCGGCGACGTTGAGGCCCAGCGCGCCCTGATGCTGGAGCGGGAGGCCAGCGAGGCGGACCGGTACCGCCGCTACTACGCCGTGGACCTTGGCGACGTGAGCTTCTACGACCTCGTGCTGGACTCGACGAAATTGAGCCCGCCGCAGCTGGCGAGCCGCGTGGCTGCCGCGTGGGCCGAAGACGCCGCTGGCCCGCTCCCTTAAGATAGGAGCCCGGCCTCGCCGCGACCGTGCCCATGCGCTCTGGACTCCTGCCGGCCGAGCGGCCCCGCAAGCGCATCGTCCGAATGGCGAGCGCCACCGACCCGCACCACGGCAAGAAGCCATCGGAGCGGACGATGGAGGAGATCCTGGCGTGCGGCGTCGTGCCCCTCGACAAGCCCCCCGGGCCGAGCAGCCACCAGGTTGCTGCGTGGCTGAAAAACGCCCTCGTCGTGGACGCGGTCGGCCACGGCGGCACTCTGGACCCTAAGGTCACGGGAGCCCTGCCCGTCACCGTTGGCGGCGCTACCAAGGTCGTCAAGAGCTTGCTGGAGTCGGGCAAGGAGTACATCGCAGTCCTACGGTTGCACGAGGATCGCTCGGAGGCGAAGGTGCGCAAGATCGCCGAGAACTTCGTCGGCAAGATCGAGCAGACGCCGCCCGTGCGCTCCGCTGTGCGCCGCCGCGCGCGCATCCGGCGCGTCTACTACCTGGACGTGCTGGAGGTCTCCGGCCGCGACGTGCTCTTCCGCGTCGGCTGCCAGGCGGGTACGTACATCCGCAACCTCTGCGTGGACATGGCGAAGGCCTTGGGCACTCGGGGGCACATGCAGGAGCTGCGCCGCAGCCGCACCGGCCTCTTTCGCGAGGAGGAACTCGTGACGCTGCACGATGTGCTGGATGCGCGCATCCACTGGCAGGAGACCGGCGACGAGGGCCCGCTGCGCAAGTGCGTGCTGCCCGTTGAGCGCGTGACCGAGCACCTAGACTCGATTGTCCTGCGTGACTCCGCTGTCGGGGCGATCTGCCACGGCGCGCCGCTGGGCGTGATGGGCATCGCGTCGATGGACGCCGGCATCGAGGTCGGCCAACTGGTCGCCCTCATGACCCTGAAGGGTGAGCTCATCGGCATCGGCGAGGCGGACATGACGAGCCGCCAGATGTCCCAGGCGGAGCGCGGCATCGCGGCGCGGGCCACAAGAATTGTGATGCCCAAGGGGACATATCCCAAGGTGTGGAAGCGGAAGGCCCCGGCTTGACATCCCTGCCCGCATCGCTGCCGGGCCAAATTCTGGCGGTCGTGCCGCCGCTGCCCGGCGCCGAATGGCTGGATTTCACGGCGCATCGCCTGCTCAGTTGGGGCGGCGCGCTGCTGGTCGCGGCGATCCTGCTGGCACGCCGGCGGCCCTGGCACCAGGCGTTGGGCATTGCCTTGATGGCGACGCCGCTGATGTTCACGTTCTGGAACATCATCGACTCTCTCGAAGTGCTGCGCGACCCCAACAGCCGCTTGTTTCCCCACAGCCGGTACGCGCTCTCGCGCATCTACGCCTACAAGCTCCTGCGCGATGTCGGCTACGTCGGCGCCGGTTTCCTCCTTTACGCCAGCGGTGGCCGCCTTGCCAACCTGGCGCGGGCGACGCCGCGAGTGATCGCAGCCAGGCTGGCCGCAGCGGGCTTCCCGACAGGCAACCGCAGCGAAACCGACTCGCTGCGCGCCGGGCTGCTGCTGCTGCCTGTCTTCCTGCTGACGGCGTGGGCGGTCAACGTCTTGCTCTACAGCAGCGCCGCCCTGGCCAACGGCGACGAGGCGTCGGTGTGGGACAACATGACCCCGTACGCGGCGATCATGCTGTCTCTGGCCGCCGGCTTCGGCGAGGAGATCGTGTACCGCGGCGTACTCCAGACCGGCCTTATCCGTGTCTTGCCGGCGGGGCGCGGCAGCCTCGTTGCCGCCATCCTGCTGCAAGCCGTGTTCTTCGGCTTCGCCCACGGCGGCTATGGAACCTGGGCCCACGTCCTGGCCCCCGCCATGTTTGGCGTCGTCGCGGGCGTCATGGCGGCGCGGTGGGGGATCTGGTCCGCCATCGCCCTGCACGTCGGCGTCGACATCATCGCGTTCAGTGCCTACACGCGCTTCGAGTTCCCGTGGTTCGCGGCCCTCGTGGCCACCGCCCTGCTCGCCAACCTCGTGTGGAGCCTCGTTTGGGGCGTCCTCTGGGTGGCCCGATGGATCGGCGCGCGGCGGCCCGGCGCAGCGGTGTGACGGGACACCCGCTCCGAGTGGCCGGCCCGCTATGCGACCGGCCTGGCCAAAGCTACCTTCGAAAACGGCCCCGAGAAGAAGAGAAACGCCGAGGGGGAGATTCGAACTCCCGCGGGCCGAAACCCACGAGCTTTCCAGGCTCGCGCCTTACCAGACTAGACTACCTCGGCACAGGGAAAAAACCCCGGGGCCAGACCGGCGGACAAAGACCGGCTATATAACTCATGACAGGTTGCCAAGGCCTGCATGTCAGTGCTGTGGCGCGTGATGAGACCGGTCGTCATGCCACTCCTCCGAACCGGTTTGCGCATCCGCGTCGAGGGGCGCGAACACATTCCCAAAACCGGGGCCGCGATCCTGGCCTCGAACCACTTGTCCGCGCTGGACCACGTCGTGATTCCAGCGGTCACGAAGCGACCCATTGTGAACATCAGCAAGGTCGAGCACTTCGAGAAGCCCATCAAGGCGTGGTTCTTCAAGCAGTGGCACGTGATTCCGCTCAAGCGTGGCAGCGGCGACAACGCCGCCATGGATGCCGCCCGGGGCGCCCTGGACGAAGGCAATCTGTTTTGCATCTACCCGGAGGGCACCCGGTCCATCGACGGACGGCTGTACCGGGGCCACACGGGTGTTGCCCGGCTGGCGCTCGAAAAGCGCGTCCCGGTGATCCCCGTGGCCATGCTCGGCACGTTTGAAGCCAAGCCGAAGGGTGGCAAGCTGAAGTTGTTCCGTCCGACGGCCGCCATCGCCGGCCCGGCGCTCGATTTCTCGGAGCACTGGGGCAAGCACACGGATCGCGCCGTGTGCCGCCAGGTGACCAACGAGGTCATGGCCGCCTTGCAGCGGCTGTCGGGCCAGGAGTACGTTGACGAGTACTGCCCGAACCCGAAGGTCAAGAGTCACGCGAAGACGGACGCGTCCGGCGGCGGGGCCGAGCCAAAGCGCGACGCAGCCGACGCCGATCCCGCAGAGGCGGCCGACCCGGCGGTTGCCCCCCGGAGCTAGAAGGGCGATGGCAAGCCACATCACCATGTGGGGCCGCAACCGGCACCAGGAAAGCCTGGACGCGCTGAAGTTCCTCAAGGCGCACGGCTACGGCGTCGACCGGATGCTGGACATCGCACGCCAGCCGCCGAGCCCCGCCGAGTTGGAGGTGCTGCGCAAGCACCTAGGCGGCCTCGCCAAGCTCGTGGACCCACGCCACCCCGACGCGGCGACACTGGTGGGCGACCCGGCGGCGGCGGGTGACGATCGGCTCAAGGACATCCTGGTCGCGCACCCGGAACTGATCCGAGCGCCGGTCCTCGCCACGCCCAAGGGCGCTCTGGCGGGTTTTCGCGAACAGCAATGGCGGCGCTTCCTTGGCATGGGCGAGATGCGCGGTTAGCGCCGCGACAAGAGCACCACAAGGGTTTCGAGGCCGGCCG
>JBFJYU010000127.1:0-8545 GCA_041622435.1 Thermoplasmatota archaeon
ACGGTGGCGTCCTGGCCGGGCTCGCAGACTCCGCCATGGGCGCCGCATTCATGACAACGCTCGCCCCCGGGCGCCAGGGCACCAACATCAACCTCAGCGTGGACTTCCTGCGCCCGACGCATGCGGCCACCCTTCGCGCGGTGGCGCACGTGGTCAAGCGGGGGCGCACAGTCAGCCTGCTCACGTGCGACATCACGGACCCGGCGGGACGCCTCGTCGCCCGCGCCAGCAGTTCGTTCCTGGCACTGCCGGAGCCCGCAGGCGCCACCGATTACAACCCGCAGTGATGACACCAAACCTTATCAAGGATGACGCAAACCGATGGACCATGAGCAACCGCATCCTCGTCGCCCTCGCCCTTCTGGCGACCACGCTTGCCGGCTGTACCGGCAACGACGGATCCACGTCCACGGACGAGGGCCCCGACCTTGACGTCACCGAACTCACCGGCGGCATCCGCGGCGTCGTCGTCGATGGCGCCGTGCGCCCCGTCACCGGCGCCACGGTCAGCCTGATCAGCGGCGGATCGGTGACCACGGACGAAAAGGGCCTGTTCTCCTTTGTCGGACTGGAACCCGGCGACTACTTCGTCAGGGCCGAGAAGATCGCCCACGAACCCACCCAATCCGCCGCCACCGTCGTAGCCGGATTGAAGAACCCGCCGATGGTCAAGATGGTCCTGCTGCGCATCCCCGGAGCCGAGCCGTACCAGTCCCAGTACAAGTTCGACGGCTTCTACGAGTGCGCCTTCAGCGCCGAATTCATCACGGACTCCTGCGATTTCGGCGTGCGCACCATCGCCGACGAACTCAACGCCACCGTCGGCAACCCCGGCGTCCCCCGCAACCTCCAGGACAACCGCAACACGCAGTACTTCCACGTCGACGGTAACGTCCAGACCGTCATCGAGGAGGCGTTCTGGGAAGGCAGCGCTGGCGTCGACCAGATGATGATCCTTCTCGGCAGCACGCCAATCGACAACGCCTGCGACTGCAGCGATATTGACTACATCGACATCACCCAGCCCAGTCCCGCGCTTGGCCGCCTGGACGGCGAATCGGTGCCCGTCGGCCTCGACGTGGCCGCCCGCGGCTTCGTGCCCTGGGAGACCAGCACCGCGCTCAACCACGAGTTCACGATCATCACGACCTTGTTCCACAACTACCAACCCGTCGAAGGATGGAATTTCGCGGAACAAGACCTGTACCCCATTCCGTAAGCCAGCCGACCAGCCAGCCCCCGAGCCGCAGCGGACGCCGGCCGGGATGACGTTGCGCGTGGTGCGTCCCGCAACGGTGAAGTTGGCCGCCCCCTCCGCCAGCCCATGCGGAGCCTGTTGGCAGCGATTGTTCTATTGTGCACGACCTTGGCGGGGTGTTCGGGAGACGGCGGCGAAGCCGCGCCGGAAGAACCCCCTGCCTACGACGACATCGACCTGGATGTGTCGGACACCACGGGCGCCATCGTCGGCGTCGTCGTCGATTCGGCCATCCGACCCATCGTTGAGGCCAAGGTCGAACTCGTGCTGGAATCCGGCCGGGCCGAGGCCCTCACGGACGATCGCGGCCTGTTCGCCTTCGACGGCCTGAACGCTGGCTTCTACACCTTGGAGGTCACCAAGGCGGGGTACAAGGGAGCCCAACTCACCGCCGAGGTGGAGGCGGGCGTCGACCGGCCGCCGCTGGTCAAAATCCACTTGGAGCGCCTCTTCAGCCAGGACCCCTACTCGGAGCAGTTCAAGCTCGCCGGCTTCCTAGCCTGCGGCTATTCGGCCGTCCTCATTAGCAGCCCGTGCGTCGTGGACTACACCGTCCTCGTCGTCCCCGGCGGCGCAGCACCCCAAATCAACGAAAACAGCGGCAACCGCCGCGACCTGCACACCGAGGTCACCGCCGGCTGGCAGTCGCTCGTGTTCGAATTGCTGTGGGACCCATCGGTGGCTGGAACCGCCGAACAAATGGGCATGACGGTGAGCCACCCCGACCGGACCTCCGGCCACTGGTACGGCTCGTCGACCAGCGGATCCCCCGCCCTCCTGCGCATCGACGTGGGCGAGATGGGGCCGAATTCGCAAAACGACGGCAGCGGCGAGGACATGATCCCCGAGGAGGGCAAGCTGTTGCGCACGATCGTCAATGCCCGCGCGGCCAGCGGTGGCACGCCGGGCCTCGCCTTGAACCAGGAATTCGAATTTTTCCAGACGAATTTCTACTTCGGCGTCCCGCCGGAGGGCTGGTCGTTTCTGGCTGGGGACGCGCCGCCTTTCTAGCCCGTCAGCGTCCCCGGAGCAGCCCGTCGCGGGCCCGCGGCGGACGCTGGCCGCTCCGCAAGCGTGAAGTTGTAGAAGTGTTGTCGAAATGGCGATGCGTCCATTGGTGGTGGCACTGGTGCTCTTGGCCGGCGGTCTTGCCGGTTGTTCCGACGACGGCGGGCAGAACCTGGATACCCCCGACGATTCCTTCGATGACATCCAGATTGATGTCAGCGACACGACCGGCGCGATCCTTGGTATCGTCGTCGACCAGGCCATCCGGCCTCTCAAGGATGCAGAGGTCAAGTTGCTCCTGTCGTCCGGCACGGAAACGACGACGACCGACGAGAAGGGCCGCTTCAGTTTCTCCAACGTGCCGGCGGGGTCTCACTTCGTTGAGGTGAGCCGCATCGCGTACAAGGGCGCCCAGGTCGCCGTGGATGTGGAAGCCGGCAACGATTCGCCGGGCCTCGTGAAGGTCATGTTGGAGCGTTTGTTCAGCCAAGACCCGTTCACGCAACTGGAGAAATTCACGGGCTTCCTGGTGTGCGGCTACTCGGCTGGCGTCAGCTCCACGTGCGCCAACGACTACACGCGCATCGTTTCGCAGTGCAACGGCGGCTGCGCTCCCCAATTGGCCGGCTTGGCCGGCGACAAGCGCGAATACGTGACGGGCGTCGGCGCCGGCTGGAAGACCCTCCTGTTTGAGATCACGTGGGAGCCCTCTGCGGCGGGCACGTCCGACCAGATGGGCGTCGTGGTCAGCTTTACCGAACGACCCGGCGCCAGCCACTGGTACGCTTCGGAGGGTAGTGGCGAACCACTGCGCCTGCAGATCGACGCGGGCGAGCGCCACCCCAGCAACTCCGGCGAGCCCAGCATGATCCTGGAAGAGGGCCAAGACAACATCTTCGTCTTCATGAACGTCGCCACAGGCGTCTCCGTCAACCAGGAGTTCGAGGTGATCCAGACCGCGTTCTATTACGCGCCCGCGCCGGAGGAGTGGTCGTTCATCGCCGGTGACGAGCCGCCCTTCTAGGGCGCCGCCCCAGCCGCAAGGCGGCGACGCCTTGGCCGCGACAGCGTGAAGTATTGCTGGCAAGGTCCAGGGGTGATGCGAGGCGTCTGGTGGGTCGTGGCCGCGACACTGTTGGCAGGGTGTGCGCAAACCGTGGAGCCGGCAGGCGAACTCGCTCGTGAAGCCGGCACGGCCGTGACGATTGACCTCGGCGCCGCATTGGGCCATGTTGCCGGAGTGGTGGTCAACGACGCCATCCGGCCCGTTTCCGGCGCCACGGTTGCGCTGGTTGGCCGGGATCGCGAGGTCGCCACCGACGAAGGCGGCGGCTTTGCGTTCGCGGACGTGCCGACGGGACCCCTGATCCTCCAAGTGTCGAAACCCGACCACGTCGAGGCACAGATTCGCGTGGAGGTCAAGCCGGGCACGGATGAGCCGGCGACCGTTCGCCTCGTCCTGGAGCGCCTGCCCACTGTGGAACCCTACATGCTGAGCGTCAAGCACCAGGGGTTCATGCAGTGCGGCATCACGGCGGTGATTTTCGGGTCGGTCCCTTGCATCACGGATCATACCGCCGCTATCCGGACACCGGGCCTGGCGCCCCAACTGCGGGATGTCCAGGACGAGCAGCGCGGCTGGCAGGGGCCGCTAGCCGGCGGCTGGCAGACGCTGGTATGGGAGATGACGTGGGAACCGTCCCCCCTGGCCACATTCGAGGAATTGCAGCTTTTCGCCAGCTTCGACCGAAGCAACCGATCCAACATTCACAATTTCATGCATGTGGCCGGCGGCAGTCCGCTGCGGGCCCAGGTCGACGTTGGTATCGACCATCCCGGGTCGAACTCGGTCGAGCCGGAACTCATTCCGCCTGAGGGGCTGCCCGACCTCTACCATTTCACGGTCATCGGCCAGAACGGGCCTATACCCACCGTCGCGATCAACCAGGAGTACGAGCTCCACTTTACGTCGTTCTTCCACGCCTCGGCACCCGATGGGTGGAGCTTGCTCAACGGCGATGACCCTCCTTTCTAGCCGGCGCCGGGCGGCGTGGGAGCAGGAACAGGACGGCAGCAACCAACGGACCCAGCGCGGCCTGCGGAAGCGCAGCGAGGTCTTCGTTGATGCTGCCCCAGTTGCGCGGGTGGGCGTTGACCCAGTCCTGTAGGAAGAGGCGCTCGTGGTATGCCGTGGCGCCGGACCCTTCGACGATGACGGCTACCTCGCGGTTGGCCGCGCGGCTGTGGAAGTTGCCGTTGGTGCTCCCGACGACGAGGGCGTCGTCCACGATCAGGCCCTTGTTGTGCAGCAATCCGAGCCCGGGCCGATCCAGGTAGCCGACGGCCAGCGGAAGCCCTTCGGCGGCGGCGCGGCGCCGGATCTCGGCGACAGCCTCGCCAGTCGCCTTTCCCGGCAGCGCGTCAGGCGCGGGCACCTGGATCCGGACATCGACGCCTCGGCGGGCAGCGTCGACCAAGGCCTCAATGAAGGCGTCAGGCGCCTGCCAGCCCAGCGAGTTGGCCTCGCGAAGGCCCAGTTGCAGTTGTTGCGTCCAAACACGGGTCGTGGCGTGGCCGATGCGTTCGAGGATGGGGTTCGACGCGGCCTCGGCCGTGTGATCGGGCGAAACCACTGGCGTCACGCGAAAAGGGCCCTCGGCGGTTGCGGCGGGGATGGGCGTGTGCGTGCCGCGGGCCGCCGGCAGCCGGTAGGTGCTGCGCGCCAGGGGGTCGAAGTGGTTGCGTTCGAACGGCCGGGCATCCCAGGCGCGACGGTCCTCTTCCATCCATTCTGAGAACCATTGGGCCAGCGCTGCGGCGTCGTGGAGCACAACCCCCCACCCCCGATTGCCCCAGGTGCCGTCGACCGAGAAGGCCTCGGGAACCGCGTTTTCGGATTGGATGGCCACCGAGTCGTCGGCGATCAGGACC
Source organism: Thermoplasmatota archaeon (assembly GCA_041622435.1). Classification (GTDB taxonomy): domain Archaea; phylum Thermoplasmatota; class E2; order JACPAO01; family JAHFTW01; genus JBFJVP01. The sequence goes on from JBFJYU010000127.1 coordinate 5,198, forward strand.
TTGAGGTGGTGGTAGGCGTAGCGGCCGCCCCCGGCCATCGTGACCGTCCCCCCGGCGTCGGTGATGTGTTGGAGGGCGGCGCCGGCCGCTTGGCGGTCGTCGGCCGTGCCGACGGCGTTGCTGGCGACGTGAACCGCCAGATCCAGGCTTGGTGTGAGCGCCTTGGCCTTCGCAAGCGCGTCAACGAATTCCAAGTCGCGTATTGAATAAACATGGAAATGGAGGCGCTGCCGGGCGTTCGAAATCAAGGACTCCAGTGTTGAATGAATGTTGTCTGGGGATGCATAAAAGCTCAATCGTTGCACGCTTGCGGTGATTTCATCGAGCTTGGACTCACCCACGCGATGAACGCGGGGCCCCACCCAATCCGACCGCCCATCGGTGTCGATCCACCCACCCGGACCCGTGCGCCGCAGGAGCATCGCCCCCGGCGACGCGAGACCCACGACGGCCGCGTCGCTCGAACCCCAGCCAATGGCGTCGACAACCTCCCCCGCCCCATCCAGCAGATACACCTCGTCGCCGCCGTTGGCCAGCTGCAACTGGGCAGGCGGCCAGGCGGCAGACGGCGTGGGCCCGCCATGGGTGGCCCACGCGGTCCTGTTACCGACGAACCAAGCGCTCTCGCCGGCGTCCAGGGTATGGCTCGGCAGCGGCCACGCAGTCTCCCCATCGCCGAGCCAAAACCCGGCCAAATCCACCGGCGGGCCACCAACAGGCACACCGATGGCCACACCCTCATCACCTGGCCCGGCGCCGGGCAAATCAGGCACGACACCCACCAGCAACGGGCGTCCCGGCAGGGGTGGCTCGCCGGCCGAAAACGGCGGCAGCAACAGGAGAAAAGCGAGGGCGGCGAGGCCCACGGAGGCTGGCACGGGAGCCCCAAGTGGTTGCCGGACTTGATGGGAATCGAACAGGCCTCGGCCCGTGTGGGCCCCGGGTTTCGTCCCCGACAAGTTATTGATACGGGTGGCCGCTCCTTCTCTGCCCGGCCGACGGCCGCGGTTTGTTGGAGGTTGGTTCGTGTTATTCGCCCTCAGAACACGCTGGCGTAGTTTCAGCGTCTTGGTTGCCTTGCTCATGATCACAGGCCCGATGGGCATCCAGGCGTCGACCGGCGCCGAGGACGATGCGTCGGATACGGGGCTACCCCCGCCGCCCGACGGAGCCGTAGAAACACTTCTCGGCGTCGACTTCAGACAACCCGAAGAGGCCGGGACCGACGGGCCAGGCGGTCGGACACTCCGAATCGATCCCCCAGGCGACCCCCTGGAAGGCGACGTGAACGTTGCCATCGACGACCCCGGCGCGCCCGCCGGCTTCCCGAACGACAACACGTTCGGATGGACCACCGAAGGCGACGACCTGGACCGCTGGGTCCGCGACACCGAGGGCTCCATCGATCTTGAGATTGACATGGGCAACATGGCCCGCAAGAACAAGATCGGCGGCGAGGAGGACTACATCCTCGAGATGGGCTACGCGCTCGTCGGCTACTGGTGGTACGACGGCGACGGCGTCTACGACCCGGTGCCAAACCAAAACGACCGCGGCGTGGGCGACGACCCCTGCCCCAACGAACCGTTTGACCTGTTCACGGTGTACGTCAACGGCCGCGAAATCAAGACGATGCAGGGCCACAAGACGACCCCGTGCGCCGCCGGCGGCCCCGAAACGTCCCGCACGTTCGAGATCAAGACCGAGGGCGACGACCCCCCCACATGGGTCCGCATCCCCAAGAACGTCGTCACGGAGGGCAAGAACAGCGTCCGCATCGAGGTCCACGACCACGAATTGCCGGCGTACATGCCCTACCACTCCAAATCCACCGATGGCTGGTACATGTACCTCGCCAGCGCCATGATCGAGTTGGCGGCGCCACCGTTTGTCAACAACCACGGCTGGACCGTCGAGTGGAACCCGCCGGTGGTCAACGCGCCCTGGCAGCCCACCTTGACCTCCAACGTGAAGAACGAGATGATCAACCACTTCGGCCAGGACCCTTGGCGCTGGGCCCACATCGACGGCAAGGAACCGGTCTTGCAGAACAAGTACGACCGCAAACAGGACTTCCGCCAGAGCGCCCGCGAACTGCGCGGCAACGTCAACAATCATTTCAGCGACCTGGACTACTCAGGCAAAGGCTGGCTCCACGGCCACTCCATGGGCGGCTTGGTTGCCCGCTACTACGTTGAGGCCTTGGGCGGCAGCGGCAAGATCGAAAAACTGGCGCAAACCGGCTCGCCAAACCTGGGCTCATGGGAAGCCAATGCCAACACGTTCCGCCAGTACCTCAAATACGAGGCGGCCGACGAGGACCTGACAGCGAAGTATTACTGGTCCGCGCCTGGCTGGCCTTTCGAGTGCTGCCTTCGCATCTGGATTGGCTGGCGCGACTGGTGGACGCCGGCGATCGGAGCGTTCGGAGCCATCGACGGCCCCGGCCACGGCCCGGATAAGATGGCCGACTTCATGATCAAGCCCGAAGGCTCCAACCCCATCTTGGCCGACATGAATCGCATGTACCCGGCCGGCGGCGTCGAATACTTCACCGTCCGCGGCGATTGGAGCGTGGCTGGCGGCGCCTTGAACCTCATTTGGGCCGGCGACGGCGCGGTGGGTTTGGACTCGGCCACCATGAACGGCCGCATCCCGAGCCGCACGATCGACGAGTGGCACGAAGCCATTCCCGAACGCGTCGAAACAGCCAGATGGTACGTCCGCTACTATTCGGGCCTCGACCTGGACAACGGCCTGCCTGGCGGCGCTGGCGGCTCATCCATCGACGCCGCCGTCCTGGTGTCGGAGCATGGCCAAGGCAGCGAAGGACCGGGCAACGCCGTTGCGCAGCGATTCATCAACGTCCTACCCGAGGACGTTGCGCAAGGCCCCCACACGGAACGGATCCTCCTGGCCGGCGACGAGCGGGCCGTCCTGAGCGTGGGCAGCCGCCCCACCGAAGGAATCCTGGACGTGACCATTACCGCTCCCGGGGGGCAAACGTTTGGCGGCAACGCCGACGGCCGCGACGGCGTTACCTACACCGAGCTCGATTTGGCGTTCCAACGCATTCACGTGTTCGACATCGCCAACCCCGCCGAAGGCGAGTGGTCAATCAACATCGAACCCCACGACACGCCACCCACCGAGGGCATCCAGCTCGTCGTGGGCGGCTACGTCGATGACGCATCCGACGCACGCATGTCGGTGCGCGCAGCCGAGTCGGAGGTCCGACCTGGAGACACCGTGACGCTGCTTGCCGAAGTGGCCAGCAACGCGGGCCCCGTGACCGACCTGACGGTGCGCGCCGTGGAAACGGGCGAAACCGGCAGCCAGCGCACGATC
>JBFJYU010000128.1:0-8461 GCA_041622435.1 Thermoplasmatota archaeon
CGCTGGGCCGAGCGGACCCGGAGGTCGTCGCTGGACGACCTTCGGAGGCACGGCGATGGCTTGGCCGGCGCCGCCTTCCACGCATTGAACTTGGAGAGAGCACAGCGAACCACAAGTTCGATGCTTCGCGGGCACGGCGACGGCTTGGCCGGCGCCGCCTTCCACGCATTGAACTTGGAGAGAGCACAGCGAACCACAAGTTCGATGCAGCGCGGCCCGCTGGGCCGAGGGCGTCGGCGCGCTAAGGGAAGCTCCCGATGCGGTACGGCTCGGCGTCCTCGTCCATCTTGAGCGCGAACTCCTTGCGGTACACGTCGAGGATCGTGACGAAGATGGAGAGGACCAATGGGCCCAGGATGAAGCCGCTGAAGCCGAAGTAGGCGATGCCGCCAAGCACGCCGAGCAGGATCAGGACCGGGTGGACTTGGGCGCGGCTGCCGATGAGCTTGGGTCGCAGGATGTTGTCCATCGTGGAGACCAGGATGGCGCTGTAGATGAGGAGGCCGACGCCGCGGAACGTCTCGCCCGAGAGGACGAGGTAGATACCCCACGGCGCCCACACCATGGGGGGCCCGATCAGGGGCAGCAGCGCCAGGATGAACATCACGAAGCTCCAGAAGATGACGTTCGGAATGCCGAAGACGGCGAAGCCGATGCCGCCAAGGATCGCCTGGATCAGGGCCGTGAGCACCGAGCCGTACATGACGGCGCGCGTCACCAGTTGCACCTCGTGGAAGAGTTTCTCGCGGTGGGCCTCCTGCATGGGCAGCAGTTCCTTGAGGAACTCCACGAGTCGGGTGCCGTCGGTGTACGTGTAGTACATCACGTACAGGAGCACGAACACGCCAAGGATGCCCTCCGCCAGGACCTGGATGATCTTGGTCACCAGTCCGCTGGCCATGCTCGACACGCTGGGCACGACGGTGTCCAGCAGGCCGGGCTCGGTGCCGTCGGCGCCCTGGCCCCCGCCGAGGCGGGTGTCGATTTGTAGCGTCAGCCGGTCGATGGCGGCGCGCAACTCGTCCACGTTGAGGCTCAGCAGGATGTCCCGCAACTCGTTGACCAGGCCCACCAGCAGGAAGCTTAGCGGGACAACCACCAGGATCGTGACGAGCATCACCATGAAGGACGAGGCCAACTGGGGCCGCCGCACGAGTTCGAGGACCCGCAGGTAGCCTGGGTAGGTAAGGTAGGCCAGGAACAGGGCGACGAGGACGAAGTCGAGGAAGACCGCCACGACGCGAAAGCTGGTCCACGCCAGGATCAGCAGCAGCGCGAACAGGAAGTACGGACTGAGCCGTCGCTTCGACAAGACCAAGTGGCGTTCGAATCAAGCCGACGTATAAAGGCGGCGTGGACCGGACCACTGGCCAGGTGCATGGCCGGCTCCCTGGTTCTGGCCGTGGAGCCGGTAGCCGCCTACGTTTTGGCCTCGGCCTCGGCCGGCTCGGCCTCTTCCTTGGCGGCACCCTTGCCCTTGCCTGCGGCCTTGCCCTTGGTTTTGGCCGCGGCCTTGTCTGCCTTTGCCTTCTCGGCCTTGGCGTTGCCGGGGCAGTCCATGTTGATGCAGATCTCCCAGGGCTTGCGGCCCTTGGTGATGACCTTGATGCGGGGGGCTCCACAGCCCTCCTCCTCGCAGGCGCGGTTCTCCGGCTCAATGGCGCCCCGCTGCGGCAGCGGGTAGGTCTGATCGCACTCCTCATTGCTGCACACGACGAAGCGCTTCCAGTTGCGGCTTCGGGTGGCCTTCAGGGTGCCGCCGCCGCAGGTCGGGCACTCGCCCAGGTCCTGCTCTTCGGCGCGCAGGGCCTCCTGGCGCGTCGGGCACTCGTTGTTGACGCACTGTTCGGTGCGGCGCCCGCGGTCGTTGACCTCCACGAAGGGCGCGCCGCACTCCTCGCACGGCTCGTCGCGGAACTGCAGGTGCCCCCGCGCCGGCAGGTTGTAGGTCTGCGTGCAGTCGGGGTAGCCCTTGCAGCCGATGAAGCGGCCGCCGAAGCGGTTGGCCCGCACGAGCAGGCGCTTCTGGCACACGGGGCACTCGCCGCAGTCGGCGTCCTCGTCCAGCGCCTTGCGGATCTTCTCCTTGATGGGCTCGCCGTGCTGAGTCAGCACCTCGACGACGCCGTGCAGCAGTTGCCGCGACTCGTCCACCGTCGCGTCGAGGGTCAGCGACCCGTCGGCGATGCGGTCCATCTCGGCTTCCAACTGGGCCGTCATCTCGGCGTCCGTGATGCGCCGCGCGTGCTCTTCCAGTGCGTCGGTCACGGCGAAGCCGATGAGCGTCGGCTGCACCGGCGTCTCCGTGATGTAGTTGCGATCGATGAGCTTCTGGATCGTCTCGTGCCGCGTGGCCTTCGTGCCGATGCCCAGGCGCTCCATTTCGGCGACGAGGCCACCCTGGCCCCAGCGCTTGGGGGGCTGGGTCTCCTTGCCCTCCATCTGGATGTCCTGCACGGGCAACTCCTGGCCTTCCTCCAGGGGGGGCAGGGGCGTTTCCTTGCTCTTCGAGTAGGGGTAGACGCGCCGCCAGCCGGCGTCGATCGTGGTCTGGCCACTGGCTCGCAGGCCCTCGCCGCCGGCGTTGAGCAGCGCCGTCACGGCGTGGACGCGGGCGTCGGGGCTGAGCGTTGCCAGGAAGCGCCGCGCAACCAGCTCCCAGATGCGCAGCTCGGGGTCGCCGAGCTTGTCGCCGGGGCCGGGCACCGCCGTCGGGTAGATCGGCGGGTGGTCCGTGGTCTCCTTCTTGCCCCGCGTCGGCTCGGCTCGCTGGTTGGCCTTGACCCACTGGGCGTCGGCCGCGCACGGGCCCTTGCTCGCCAGGGTGTCGAGAAGCTCCGGGATCTCCAGCGTCTTGGGATAGACGGTGTTCTCGGTCCGATGGTAACTGATGAAACCACCCAGGTACAGCTTCTGGGCGATGTCCATGGCGCGCTTGACACCGTAGCCCAGGCTGCTGGCAGCTTGCTGGTAGCCGGTCGTGCTGAACGGAATGGGCGCCTTGCGAGTGACCTCGCGATGATCCACCTTGGTGACCGTGGCTGTGCCGGCCGCCTCGATGGCCGCCACCGCTGCGCTGGCCTCGTCCTCACTGGCAAAGTGGCCCTCATAGCCCGCGAACTTGCCGTCCTTGGCCACGTAGCCGTTGCGCTCGTGGTTCGCCTCGAAGGCCAGTTTCGTGGCACCGTCGGCGCCCTCCACCACGGCAGTCACGTCCCAGTACGGGTCCGACACGAACGCCTCGATCTCCTTCTCCCGGTCCACGATGATGGCCAGCGTCGGGGTCTGCACGCGACCGACAGAGAGGAAGCCCCGCCCGCGGCGGCCGCCGGCCACGCTCACGAAGCGCGTCAGGGCCGCACCCCACGCCAGGTCGATGACCTGCCGGGCCTCGCCGGCCTGCGCCAGCTTGTAGTCCACGTCCGTCATGTGGGAGAAGGCCTTCTCGATCTCCGCCTTCGTGAAACTGCTATAGCGCGCCCGCAGGATTTCCTTGCCGTCCTTCAGGTCCCCCAGCGCCTCCAGGGCCTCCACGCCGATCAGTTCGCCCTCGCGGTCGTAGTCCGTGGCCACGATGATGCGGTCCACGTTGCGCACACGGCTGCGCAGGCTGGTGACGATCTTCTCCTCCGTCACCTGCTTCTGGATGCCGGCGTCGATCAGCTCGTGGAGCTTCTCGGCCTTCATGCTCCAGCGCTTGTGGCCCTCCTCGAAGTCGATTTCAAGGATGTGGCCACGCAGCCCCATCACCGAGGTCTGGTCGCCGTTCCAGACCATCTCGTAAACCGGCGAGCCGCCGCCAACGCGGCGCTTGGCGGTGCCCCCGGACAGGATGCGCGAGATCTGTTTGGCGGCGTCGTTCTTCTCGCAGATGATGAGGGTACCCATGGCCGAGCCGCTCCACGCGGGGGGTCTTGGAAAAGCGTTGTGGGGTGGGTCACGTGCTGCAATTGCAGGCGATCGCCTGCTGGCAAGCGCTAAGTAAATCGGGCGACTTTCGCCATCGTTGGTTCACATGAAGTCGTCCGTCGCCCTTACCACTTTTGCCCTCCTGGGGCTGCTCAGCACCTCTTTTGGAGGGGTCGCCAACGCCGGTGCCGGAACGATCCAGCCGGGCGACATGCACAACTTCAGTTGCACGCTCAATTTTGTGTACGATGGCCTCGGCGCCAAGGCCGGAAAGGTGTACATCGGCACCGCGGGGCACTGCGTGAACCTCGGCCAGACGGCCACGACGCTCGCCGTGGGCGCCTTCGGAACGGTCGTTTACGACGGCAACGACGCGGACACGCGCAACGACTTCGCGCTCATTGAGGTCGCCCCCGCATTCCACAGCGCCGTGGTGGCGGACGTGCGCGGCCACCCCGGCATGCCCAACGGCTTGGCCACAGAGGCGTCGGCGGCTCCCGGCACCATCGTTCGCATGAGCGGCTGGGGCACGGCGACCAGCGACACCCAGCCGGGCCGCGAGAGCCGCCTGGGCGTTGTGACGAGCCACGAGGACGGCCGCGTGGGCCTGGCAGGCGTCGTCTCCGGCGGCGACTCCGGCGGCCCCTGGATGACGCACGGCGGTCATGCCCTGGCCACCGTGAAGGGGATCGACGTGGAGTTCAGCTCCGGCACCAATGGCGTCCACCTGTACGCCGGCATGACGGGGCCCAGTGTCGAGCAGTCGATCGCTGCGGCAACCGCTGCCGGCTTCCCGATCGCGCTGCGTACGGCTTAGATCGGCCGGCGGCCGAGGGCCGACCGTCTGACGGCGCGGCGGAGCCGGCCGGGAAGGGTTTCAAACCAGCCGATGAATGTCTGGCGGCTGGTTCACATGAAAACCTACCTAGCCACAGCCATACTCCTCTTGGCCTCGCTGACCGCCTTCCCGACCCAGGCCGACTCGTCGGCTGTGCAGCCGGGCGACCTCGTTGAGGTAAACGGCGCGCAGTGCACCCTGTCCTTCGTCTATGATGGCGTTGGCGATGACGCCGGCAAGACGTTCGTCTCCCTGGCGGCGCACTGCGTGAGCGGCGTGGGCAACGCCGCGTCCACCCCGGACTTCCCGAACTTCGGCACCGTCGTGTTCGTGGGCGATGCCAGCGGCACGCCTCGTGACTTCGCGCTGATTGAGGTGGCAAGCGGTGTCCCGGTGGACGCCGAGGTGCGCGGCCATCCCGGCTTCCCGACGGGCGTGGCTTCGGCGGCTGACACTGAGACGGGCGATCTGGTTCTGATGAGTGGGTGGGGCCTGGCCTGGCGGCCGACCCAGCAGACCCGCGAGGACCGCCAGGGCGTGCTGGTGACCAACGACGACGCGATCGTCCAGATCGTGGGTCCGGTGATGCAGGGCGACTCGGGTGGCCCGTGGATGACATCGGACGGCAAGGCCCTGGCGCTGGTGAGCAAGATCATCACGAGCGTTAGCATCTCGTGCTGCCCGCCTGACGCCTTTGGGCTGGTCGGCCAGGAGGGTCCGACCATCACCAGCTTGATCCGCGATGCGGCCGCCAACGGCTTTGACATCGCGTTGCGAACGGCGTAGCGGCGCGGCGACACGCGCCTCCAGGCGGCGGGCCGGTGGCCAAAATAGACAACCGAGTTACATCGTGAGATTGGTTGACACACAATCACTATGTAGTTCACACAGTGATCGGCCGGCGATGGCATCCATCACCCACTATCTTGCAACCCCCGTCGTTGTTGGAATTCTGCTCCTCGGCGCCGCGTCGGCCCCCGGCCACGCCGCCACCAACTGGATCCAGCCCGGCGACCAGCACGACGGCAGTTGCACCCTCAACTTCGTCTTCGACGGCACCGGATCCAACGCCGGCCGTGTGTTCATCGGCACCGCCGCCCACTGCGTCACCCATGTCGGCCAGTCCGTCTCCGCCACCGGCTTCGCAGACTTCGGCGAGGTTGCCTGGCTCGGCGACGAGTACCGCACCGCATGGGACTTCGCCATGATCGAGGTCGACCCCTCTTACCACTCCTCGGTCAACGCGGCCGTCAAGGGCCACCCCGAGTTCCCGACCGGCGTGACGGCCCCGTCGGACACGTGGTTCGGCGACCTCGTCCAGATCAGCGGCTACGGCCTCGGCTACGGCTGGACCCAGTACACGCAGGAGAACCGCCAGGCCACCTTCCAGTTCGACGACGACACCGTCTACTCGCTCACCGGCCCGATCCACTGGGGCGACTCTGGCGGCCCGCTGGTGCACATCGATTCCGGCAAGGCGCTGGGAATCGTCAGCCGCCTGTGCAGCGAAGAGTACATCGGCTGCTCCGAGGAGGGTCCGACCGTTCAGGGCATCATCGACAAGCTCGACGCGGACGGCTTCCCGGTTGAGCTGCGCACCGTTTAGGCGCCGCGCACGCGTTTCTCTACCCCTTCCCTCCGAGTCTTTCCCGCGCCTCCTCTGTCGGGCGCGTACCCGGCCTGACACCCGCCGCAGCACGGCTCCTGCAACCGCACCGCGGGCGCTGAATTTGCCTCAGCCGCGCTGCGCCCCGGCACCTGCTGACCCACAAGGGCCAAGTACCAGGCACAGTCGTGGCGCGCCGATGATCGCGGTCCCCCGACGAGTTCAGGCCGTCGCCAGTTTCGCCGTTTTGGCGCTCCTTTTTGCAGGTCCAATTGCACCAGGCCAGGCCGCCACCAACTGGATCCAGCCCGGTGACGCCCACGACGGCGCGTGCACAATGAATTTCGTGTACGATGGCGTCGGCAGCCTCGCTGGCAACGTCTACATCGGCACCGCAGCCCACTGCGTCAGCCGCGTCGGCCAGGAAGTGTCGACGGCCGGCTACAACCGGTTCGGCACCGTCGCGTTCATCGGAAACGAGGACAACGTCAACTGGGACTTCGCGTTCATCAAGGTCAAGCCGGCCTTCGAGCAGTACGTCAGCGCGGGCGTCAAGGGCCACCCGTCGATGCCCACGGGCTACACGGTGCCCCGGGACACCATCATCGGTGACAGCGTCCAGGTCAGCGGCTTCGGAATGGGGTACGGCTGGACCACCTACACGCAGGAGAACCGCGTCGCCACGTTCCAGTACGACGACCACCAGCAGTACCGCGTCAGCGGCCCCATCCACTGGGGCGACTCCGGCGGCCCGCTCGTCCACATCCCGACGGACAAGGCACTGGGCATCGTCAGTCGCCTCTGCCTGGGGACCTGCACCGAGTACGGCCCGTCGGTTCAGGGCATCCTCGCCAAGGCGGCCGACAGCGGCTTCCCTGTTGAGCTGCGCACCGTCTAGGCCCCCGCAGTCCTCCTCCATCCCCCCACCCGTCTTTCCCACCCCTGTTTTTTTTGGCCAACACCAGGGGGAACTAATGATTGAGCGGCGGCCGACCGCCCAACGATCGAGCCGATGGCCTTTAGACAAACCGCCGCCATCCAATGCTGGTTCGTATGGTGGTTTTCCGATCCTCCGCTCTGTTGATGGTCGCTTGTCTCGTGCTTCTCGCCCTGCCTCCGGGTCCAGCATCCGCTGGCGCCGGCACGCTGCAACCCGGCGACGACCTGAACCCGTTTGGTGTCCTGATCACCATTAACGGCCAACCGTCGTTTGGCGAGTGCACGCTGGCCTTCGCGTTCGACGGCACCGGCGCCGACGCCGGCCGTGTGTTCTTCGCCACCGCCGCTCACTGTGTCGGCATTCCCGGGCAAAAAGTCAGCAGCACCGGCTTCCCCAACTTCGGCACGGTCGTGTACCGTGGCAGCACGGGCGACGCGGCCCGTGACTTTGCGCTCGTCGAGGTGGCTCCGCAGCACCATGCGGCCGTGTCGGGTGAAATCCTCGGCCACCCGGGCTTCCCGACGGGCGTGGAGTCTGCGGCCGACTCGTCGCCTGGCGACCTCGTCCTGATGAGCGGCTGGGGCGTGACCTTCAGCCAGACCGCGGCGACGCGGGAGGAGCGCGTCGGTTACTTGTTGGGCCACGATGGCGGCTTGGTTCGCCTCGTGGGCCCGGTGGTGCTGGGCGACTCCGGTGGACCGTGGTTCACCGACGACGGCAAGGCCTTGGGCATCGTCAGCCAGATCGGCGTGCAGCCCTTCCCGGACAGCGTTGGCTGCTGCCCGCCCACCTACAGGGGCCTCGTGTGGCAGCAGGGCCCCAGCGTGGAGAGCTTCATCAGCACGGTCGGCGCCGCTGGCTTCTCGATTGCCCTGCGCACGGCGTGAGCGCCTCGAGGGGCTAGACGGCCTGGCGGCCAGGCAGTGGCATGGCCCACCGGGGCTTACGCGAAGCCCGTGATGGCCGCGTTGCCGAGTTCGTCGCCGTCCAGGTGGAAGATCCACAAGCCGGTGGCGCGGTCGCTGCCGTAGATGTAGCCGTCGACGACGTTGACGTCCCAGGTGCTGAAGATGGCGGCGGACACATCCTCGCCCTCCGCCAGCGGCGTGCGAGCCAGGTTGTAGCCAAGCACAGCATCGTCGTTGTGGCCAGCCAGGATCTCCTTGAG
>JBFJYU010000129.1:0-8407 GCA_041622435.1 Thermoplasmatota archaeon
CGCGGATCGTCGTGATGACACGGCTCGCCTGGTCGTGCAACTGGCGGATTTGCCGCTGCAACTGGACCAGTTCGTCGTCCACGCGGGTGCGGCTCTGCTCAGCCGCCTCCTCCTGCGCCTCGATCTTGGCTTCCTCCATGCTCGCGATGACGACGCCCACAAACAGGTTGAGGATGATCATCGCGTCAATGAGAACGAAGCTGATCCAATAAACTAGGGCGGTGCCGGGTCGAGCCGCGTAGGCCGTGGCGAAGTAATCCAGCCATGGCTCCAGCGTCACGGCCTGGATGAGGCTCACAAAGGCCGCGCCGAGGGTGCCGAAGTTGGCGGGGTCGATCGCCCCGAAGAGGAACACGCCCGCCACCGCGTACACGTACAGCATCAGCGTGAGCAGCAACGCGACGTACGAAATCGAACTCATTGATTTCATCATGGCGCTGACGAGGATTTGCAGGCGGGGAAGGGCCCGCACGAGGCGCAGGACACGCACCAGGCGCACCAAGCGAAGAACCTGAACGGGGATGCCGGTCGGCACGATGGAGGCTGCCACGATGATGAAATCAAACGTATTCCAAGGGTCTTTGAAAAAATCGAGGCGGCGGGGGGTTTGCGCGATCAATTTGATGGTAATTTCAGCAACAAAAATGACCACGACGAGGGCGTTGAGAACCGAGAGAATCTCCCCGTATTCGCTCCTGATCTGGGGGTAGGTTTCCAGCCCGACGATGAGGCCGGCCAGCAGGATGACTCCGGTGACGAGGTGGCCAAACAACGGCAATTCGCAGATGGCCTGGCATTTTTGCACGAAGGCATTCGGGGTGCGGTCTGGTACCATGCCTAGGCCAGCCCGGGCGCCCTATTTGACGAATGGGGCCGTTCCCGTTCCACCTGATTGTGGTCGGGATCAGCGGCCGGCCTTGCCGGGGTGTGTGTTTTTTTTGGCGGGCGGTTTTGGAGCGATTAAGCGATCTCGCGCACGACCACATCCCGCGCGTTCCGCTGCCGGTCGGTCTGCCGCGGGGGCCTTCGCGGCAGCCGCAAAACCGCTCCGTATCCAAAGAAGTCCTCGTTGACCGCAACCGGGCAATAGCGCGCCACGTCGAACAGGCCAGCTTGGCACCCCGCCAGGGAGCGTTTTCACGAAAACCGCAACCACCTCCCGACAGTGGACCCGCCGGTTGAGTCGAACAGCGGTTCCCGGCCGCCCATACGCCCGCGTGGCGGTTCGGCTAACAAAAAAATTGGTGAGAAGGCAAAGGTGTCGAGGCAGCCCGCGCTGCGGGCGCCGGCCGGGTCATGATTGCGCGGTCACAACGGGTGGCAGACGCTGCCGCCGCGCGGGGCGTGGACGCACACGTACGAGTGGCAGGGCTCGGTCACGCAAACGATCCAGCACACTTCGACCGTGCTGGCGCCGCAGCCACCCACGGGCGGCTCGGAGGCGCTGACGGGCGAGGCGGTGACGGCCGCCGCCATCATGAGCAGGGCAACGATGGTAGCTCGAAGCATCGCCATGGGTGTTGATTTCAGGGCAGGGTTACAGGGCTTGCCCCGCCGCAGCGTACCCGTTGCGGCCCCGTTGCAGCCCGGTCGCGGCGCCAAAAAAACGGTGGATGAGGGATGGGAGCGCAATGGCGGCGACTACGGCCGGCCGCAGGTGGACACGGGCTCGCGGTCGACGCACACCTCGACGGGGCACGGCGGGTTGAAGCACGGCGCGGCGCACACCTGCACGATGGCGCCGGAGCCGCAACCACCGACGGGGTCACGGGCCGCCTCGGCGCCGGGCACGGCGGCGGAGGCGGCGAGAAGGCTGGCGGCGACAAGGAGGATTCCGAAACGCATGCGCACGCACCCGCGGCCCGGGCGATGAGCCTTTCGCGGAAGGGCCCGCGCAGGTGCAGGGCCCGGGGCGGCGCGGCCTTGGATCGGGCGCGGCGCGCCGCAGCAGCGCGGCTGCCAAGCCCTTTATCCATTCCCCGAGTCGCGCGTTTCGAGCATGAAGGGCATCATCCTGGCCGGCGGAAGCGGCACGCGGCTGCACCCGATCACGACGGTCGTGTCGAAGCAACTGCTGCCGGTGTACGACAAGCCGATGGTCTACTACCCGCTGAGCACCCTCATGCTCGCTGGCATCCGGGAGATCCTGCTCATCAGCACCCCCCGCGACCTGCCGCTCTACAAGGACCTGCTTGGCGACGGCAAAAAGTGGGGCTTGCGCATCGAGTACGCCGAGCAGCCGAACCCCGAGGGGCTCGCGCAGGCGTTCATCATTGGCCGCGAGTTCGTCGGCGACGACCGTGTGGCCCTTGTGCTCGGTGACAACATCTTCTACGGCCACGGCTTTGGCGGCCTTTTGCAGGCGGCGGCGGCGCGCGAGTCGGGCGCCACCATCTTCGGATACTACGTGCGCGACCCGGAGCGCTACGGCGTCGCCGAGGTCGGCAAGGATGGCGTCGTGCGGTCGATTGAAGAGAAGCCCAAGGAGCCCAAGAGCCACTGGGCGGTCACGGGGCTGTACTTCTACGACAACGATGTCCTGGACATCGCGGCCAACGTGAAGCCCTCCTGGCGGGGCGAACTGGAGATCACCGACGTCAACAACGCGTACCTGGAGCGCGGCGACCTCCACCTGGAACTGCTGGGCCGCGGCACGGCGTGGCTCGACACCGGCACGCCCGAGTCGCTGCTGGACGCCGCCGCGTTCATTGGCACCGTGGAGAACCGGCAGGGATTGAAGATCGCGTGCCTCGAGGAGGTGGCGTACCGCATGGGCTTCATCGACCTCGAACAACTGGCCCGTTTGCAGAAACCCATTGCAAAGAGCGCCTACGGCCAGTACCTCCAGCAGTTGATCGACCTGGAATCGGCTCCCTGACATGTACAACGACCTGGCTGTCGGCCCCGACACGGGCGTGATCTTCCTGCACCTGCCCAAGACCGCGGGAAGCACCATCAACGCCATTCTGGCTAGGCAATACCCGCGGCGCCAGCGCTACGTCATCAACCCCGTGCGCGGCGGGCACAGCGAAGACCGCTTCCGCGGCTTGGCCGAGGCGCGCCGGGCACGGGTTCGGATGCTGCGTGGCCACTTCATGTACGGCATCCACCGTTGGATGCCACGGGAGTGCGTTTACTTCACGTTCCTGCGCGAACCCACGGCGCGAGCGATGAGCGTGTACCGATACGTGACGCAAAACCCGGTGCACCCACGCCACGCGCTGGGCAAGGGCCTGCCACCCGAGGAGTTCCTCGCCGACGACCGGTTGCACCCGTCCAACGCCCAGACGCGCGCCATCGCGGGTCCCCGCGTGGCCGACGCGGACCTGTTGGAGACGGCGAAGGCGAACCTGGAGAGCCACTTCGTGGTGGCCGGACTGGCCGAGCGCTTCGACGAGAGCCTGCTCCTGCTGCAACGCGCCCTGGGCTGGCAGGACGTTCGCTACCGTCCCCGCAACACCAGCCGCAAGGAAGGAGACCCGTCGGCCGCCCGGCCGGCCGGTCCCCCAGCGGCCGTGCGGGCCGTGGTGGCCCACCGGGAGGCGCTCGATGTCGAACTCCACGCCTGGGTGGCAGGCCGGTTCGGGGCTGCGGTGTCGGGCCTGGGCGAGCCATTCCAGGCGGAACTGGCACGGTTTCAGGCCGCCAATGCGGCCAACACGGCGTTCCACGACCGCTTCGAGCCGCTGGTGCAGCGGGGCGAGTCCGTGGCGCGGCGGGTCATGTATCAGTTGCGCCGCATCGGCCGATAGGCGCCGCGCGGCCAACGACGCTAAAGAGGGGAGCCCGCGTGCGACCGCTTGTCCATGGCCCTCAGCAGCATGGAGATCTTCGTCATCGTGGCCGTCATCGTGCTCCTCTTCGGCGCCGCCGCGATCCCGAAACTGGCGCGCAGCCTGGGCAAGGCCCAAGGCGAATTCATGAAGGCCCGCAAGGAGTTCGAAGGCGAACTCCAGAAGGGCCGGGAAACGGCGGCCCTGCCGGGGGCGCCCGCGCCCGATGCGAGCGAAGAGCAGATCCGCAAGACGGCCCGCGACCTGGGCATCGACGAAGCCAACCTGACGCTCAGTGAGGTCAAGGCCCGCATCAAGGCGAAGCTCGGCGAGTAGCCGGCGCTGGCGGCGGCGAAGCGGTGGCTTAAGGCGCGAGGCCCGGGTGCCGGCGCGTGGATGCGATCGTCCTGGCCGCCGGGAAGGGAACCCGGATGGGCCCGTTGTGCACGCGCCGACCAAAGCCGCTGCTGCCCGTTGCCGGGCGACCGCTTCTGCTGCGCCTGCTGGATGACCTGGCTGGCGTCGGCGCCACGCGGATTTTTATCGTCGTGCACCACCAGGCCGACCAGGTGGAGGCGGCCGTGGCCGGCTGGACCGGCGCGGCCGAGGCGCGCTGCGTGGAGCAGGGGGATCCCCGGGGCACCGGACACGCGGTCGCCGCGGCGGTGGCCGGCGGGGCAGACAAGGACGCGCTGCTGGTGATGGGCGACTGCCTCGTGCAGCGGGCCGACCTGGCCCGGCTGGCCCAGGCGGAAGGGTTCGCTCTGGGAGCCCAGCGAGTGGCGGATCCGACCAAGTACGGCGCCCTCGCCGTGGACGGCGAACGCGTCACGCGGTTGGCGGAGAAGAGTCCCGACCCGCCCAGTGATCTGGTCAACACCGGCTTGTACCGTGTGCCGGCGGAGGCCCTGGCCGCCACGGCGCACCTCAAGCCGAGCCCGCGCGGCGAACTGGAATTCACGGATGTCGTCAACGACTGGGCCGCCCGCGGCGACTTGCACTGGACGGCGGCGGACACGTGGCGCGATGTGGGAACCCCGTGGGACTACCTGGCCGTCCACGAGGAGAACCTGGCCGCCGAGACGGACGCTTTGCTCGGCGACGCCGCCAGCGGCGGGCCGGGCACCATTGAGAATGGCGTGCACGTTCGCGGCCGACTCTGGGTGGGCGAGGGAGCAATCGTCCGCTCCGGCGTCTACGTCGAGGGAGACGTCATCGTCGGCCCCGGCGCCAAGGTCGGGCCCAACGCGTACCTGCGAGGCCCCATCGCCATCGGCGCCGGCTGCCACGTGGGCGCGGCCGTGGAGATCAAGAACAGCATTCTGCTGGACAAGGCCAACACGCCCCACCTGAACTACGTTGGCGACTCGATCCTTGGCAGTGGCGTCAACCTCGGCGCCGGAACCAAGGTCGCCAACCTCAAGGTTACGCCCGGCACGGTGAAAGTGGACTGGAACGGCGAGCGCCGCGACACCGGCCGCCGCAAGTTCGGCGTCATCGTCGGCGACGACGTCAAAACCGGAATCAATTGCAGCCTCAACCCCGGCACGATCCTGGGGGCGGGGGCGTTGGTTGGGGCTGGTAAGGTGGTCATGGGTTGGGTCGAGGCAGGCGCCGTCCTGATCTGAGTGCTCGGGCTTCCCGACGAGCGGATGCAGGGTTCCGCAGGCCCTGCCGCCGCAGGGGAGGCCCTGCCCACGGTGCCAATGCGAGGATGGCGGGTTATGTACGCCAATGAGTATCGCTCGGCGGTGGTAACGTTGCTTCCCCTCAAGCCAATCAAGACAATTGCCGTGGCCTTTCTCTTCGCCTTTACTGGTTTTGTTTTCGGATCTCCAGCAGTGGCCGCGTGCAGCGAGGTGGATGTGCAAATGGGTGACTCGTGTGGGAACACCGCCTCATTGTCCGTGGCAGGCGACGCCGAAGGTCGCTGCACCAACCGCTACGTCTGCGTGGCTGTGGCCCTCGATGGCGACGCCGAAACCAGCGCCTACCGGTGCGAGGGCGCCTCCTGCATTTCCCTGAGTGGCGGCGGCGGCGCAAGCAGCGGGACCGAGAATTCCTGCTCCCAAGCGTCCTGCCACGCCATCGGCTGGAGCAACGCCACAATGGACAGCCGCACCTGCCGCGAGGCGGTGGCGGCGTGCTCCGCGACGGCGCTAACGGGGGATGCCACGGCGGACTCGGACTCCTGCCGGGGCAACGCGTGCTTCGCGCTCGCCCCCCAGGGAAGCGCCGACGGAGCCGACGGCGTGGCTTGCCGCGATCCGGGGATTGGGCGTGTTGCCGTTCAATGCGTGGCCATCGAAACCGGGCGCGGCTCCAATGACGGCGTTGGGGGCGGAGTTTGTCCGGGTGACGTGCGAGAGGCCTTGATCGGCGTCGGCTGCGCCCACATCAGCGTTGACCTCCATCAGCGCACGGCGGTGCTCGGCTGGACCGAGAACCTAGATGCCGCCGATTGCTCGCGCCCCGTCGACGTGCAGGCGGACTCCGCGTCCTGCGCGGCGCTCGCGTCGGTCAGCGCTACCAGCGACGCCCAGGGTACGGGCTGCGATGCCATTGTGTCGTGCATCACAGTCAGCGGAACTGGTGCGGCCTCCAACGACGGCGCCTGCGGCGATCAGGTCGCAGCCATTGACGCGCAGGCCAGCGTCGGCTGCATTGCCGTTTCCGGCCTCGGCGACGCCAGCAACCAGGGGAGCTGCGGCTACAGTTGGGGCAGCGTCGGTGCCGCCGCCACCGCCGGCTGTGTTGCCGCCTCTGGCACAGGCAACGCCAGCAACGCCGGCTTCTGCGGGTACGCCCTAGGCGTCCTGGGGCCCGGCGTCGCTGTCGGCTGCATCGCCGTGTCGGGAACCGGCGACGCCGACAACGATGGCTGGTGCGGGTTCGCATACGGACTCAACGGCGCCGGGGCCAGCGCAGGCTGCGTGGCCGCCTCGGGCACAGGCAACGCTCACAACCGGGGCTGGAACTGCGGCACCGCATACGGCGTCATCGGCCTCAGCGCGAGCGCGGGCTGCATCGCCGTGGCCGGAGGCGACGCCAGCAACGAAGGTACGTGCGGCGACGTAGCAACCATCCTTGGGGGCGCCATTGGAGCAGGCTGCGTGGCCGTCGCCGGCCAAAGCGCCGACAACCAAGGCTCATGCGACCCCGGCAGCGGCACCGCCGTCGCCATCCACTGCATCGCCGCCGACCCCGGCAGCCTACCCCCGGTGCCGTAAGCGGCAGCCGACAGCGCCCACCGCCCCGTGCCCGGCAAGCGCAAGAGGGAACCCTGAAACCCAAGCGCCAGTCTGGACGACCATGGAGTTGGACCCGGCCAACGGCCAGTGGCCCCTCGACCGCAGCCATTTCCTGCAAGCCATCCAGGAAAAAGCCGACCTGCTGCGTCGCGGCTACGCCGCAGGCCGCGACGCCGCCGGGGCCAAGGTAGCCAAACCCGCAGGATTGTGCTTCGCTGGAATGGGCTTCAGTGGCATCTCGGCCAACATGATCCATGATGCCGCAGCCTCCAGCCTCGAAATGCCGGTAACGATCGTCAAGCACTACACGCTCCCCCGGCACGTCGGCCCCGAGTGGCGGCTACTCGCCGTTTCCTACTCTGGCGCCACCGAAGAAACCCTCGAATTAGCCCGGCAAGCCGACGAACGGGGAACCCCCATTACGAGCTTCAGCACCGGCGGCGCCATCACCGAACTCGCCCAAGCCAACGCCGAGCAGCCACCCGGCTACCAGCCCCGGGCAGCCCTCGCCTACGCGTGGTTCAGCATCCTCGGCTACCTGCGCGCAGCCGGCATCCTCGACGAAAACATCCCGGTCGACCGCGCCGCCGCAGCCGTGGAGGAAGTCAACGCCCTAAGCGGGCCCGAAATTCCCGAAGCAGAAAACCCGGCGAAGCAATTGGCGCGCGCCATCGCCGACCGGCTCGTGCAAATCTACGCCACGCCCGCCTTCCACGGCGTCGGCCTGGAATTCTGCGGCATGCTCAACGAAAACGCCAAAAAAATCGCCGACGTTGACTTGGTGCCCGAGTGCAACCACAACGACCTGACTGGCTGGGGCGACGACCCACTGCGCCAGCACTTCGCCGTCATCGAACTCAGCCACGGCGCCGAACATGCCCAAATCTCCGAACGACTCGACCACATGCGTGCCAGGTACGGCGCGTGGGGCGTCCCCTGGCACCGACGCCTGGCCACCGGAATCTCAACGTTCGAGGACAACGTCGTAGAACAAGCCCGCGCCATCCAATTCCTCGACTACGTTTCCTTCTACGCCGCCATGCTCAGGGAGCAGGACCCCAGCGAAATAAGGGAAATCATGGCGCTAAAGAACCAACTGCGCGGAAACTAGGCCGGCACCGGCGCCCGCTGCCGCGCCGTGTACAACTTCAATCGCCCCTGCAACTTGACATCGATCAAGCCCTCGCCCGCTAGGCGGCCGAGGCGGTGCTGCGTCGTCGAACGACTCCAACCCCACTGGGCGGCGCCATCCAGCACCTCCCGCTGCATGGAGCCCGGGTTGACCAGAAGCCAGTTGTGCAGGCGCTTGAGCTCCGGCTCCCTTAGCAAGACGACCGTGTTCCACGAATCATCAAAACGACCATGATTCTCAAAATACCGCAG
>JBFJYU010000130.1:0-8405 GCA_041622435.1 Thermoplasmatota archaeon
AGCCACGGCGGCCGCGATACACGAGGCAACGTCGGGGGCCTCAATGGCCGAACAAGCGACCGCGACGTCGGTGATCCCCTGCCAGTCGAAGGTAACGATCAGGACCCCCGAAGAGGCGGGAACAGTTGCCAGACCTGCAACGCAAGCGAGGGCCAAAGCCCCTGCGAAGAATCTTGCTTTCATGGATGGGCTCCTTTTGGATTTCGTTGATTGACGCCTTGGATTATAACAATTGACGCTGGTTTTGCCGCTATGACCAACCGACGACCCGTTGGCCTCCGGCGCCCGCCCGAGTAGGTTGCAACTGCATCGACCGACAAATGATTGCGTCGATTGCATGTAAGAAGGGGGGCACGATCCTTGGCCAATCAAGCCCCCCCGCCAGCGGATCGGCCGACGATTGTGCCCCGGGCCTTATGGCGCGTGGCAATCGTGCAACCACCCCGCCACGCGGCCGGCCGATCCACACCCCGTCCGCCGCCGCGTGACGCGCCGTCGCGGCGCGGCCTGCGTCGCCAGGCAACCGGAGCGCCAGCCTTGGGTTCAGCTACGAAACTCCGTCCTCCACCGTTCTCCCCCTCAGCCGGCGGCGAAGGAGTCAAGACACCAAGCGCCGTCGCGCCACCCGTGAGGTACGCCTTCGACCTCGACGGCCGCCGTTTCCACGTGGTCCTCGAAGAGCACGCCGACGGCCCGCGGTTCCTCGTCGACGGTACCGCTTTCGAGCCGCAGGTGGAAACGCTGGGCAAGGGCGCCTACCGCGTGACCCTTGACGACGAAAAGTTCGACTTCGAGGTGCGCAACGGCCAGGTCGTACACGGCGTTCACCCGCTGGATCTCGAAGTCCGCCGAGCGAAGCCTGAACTGGTGCGCCGTGGCGGAGCCGGAAAGCGCCGCGACGGCCGCGTCAAGCCACCCATGCCCGGCAAGATTGTCGAGGTGCGCGTCAAGGATGGCGACCCGGTTTCCGAGGGGGATGTCCTCGTGGTGCTTGAGGCCATGAAGATGCAAAACGACATCAAGAGCCCCATTGCCGGCGTGGTCAGCCGGGTCCACGTTCGCGAGGGCGCCAACGTCGAGGCTTCGACGGTGCTGGTTGAGGTCGACGCGGCCCCGGAAGACGCGTAGGCGACGGTGGCCGGGAGCGACGCCGTCGGCGGGCAGGATGCCATCCGTCGTAGCGGCCGACGGCGCTCGTGAATAACCTTGTCGAGCCCTTTGGTGCACCCCCACAATTTCTATACGATGGTTCCTGATTGAGCGTCGATTGCGAAGCTCGGCGCCAAACCGGCTTGTCTGGTGCCAGCCCAGCGCTTCCGGTTGGTTGGAACCATGACACGCACAAACCCCCGCATCTCCAAGCTCGTCGCACCGCTGATTTTCGCCGTTCTGGTCCTCCAGGGCGCCGCCGTGGGCGGTGGCGCGGCACCGCAGGACCGGATGTGCGGCACCAACGTCCTGGACGTGATGCTACTGCTGGACGCCTCGGGCAGCATGGGCGGCGAGATTGACGATCTGAAGACCGGCTTTACTCAATTGGTAACAGAACTACAGGGGCTCGGATTTGATGTCGCCTTCGGCCTCGTCGTCTTCGGCTGGTGGCCTGGCGGCCAGAATCCGATCAACACGGACGGATCGCTCAACTCCAACGTGGTGTCGCCGCTGTCCACGGACACCGGCCCGATGCAGACGATGCTCAACGGCCTGACCGCCAATGGCGGCTGGGAGCCGTGGGGCGACGCCGTCTACATCCTGAACCACCACACGCCCTGGCGCGCCGGCGCCCAGCGCATCGGCGTTATCGCGACGGACGAGCCGGTCGACGAGGGCCGCCGCGTTCCCGGCCCGCTGACGCGCACCAACGGCAACGACTACGACGGCCAAGTCTTCTATGATGAGCTCAACCAGGCGGCCGTCAACGAGATCGCCCTGGCAGCCATCGACAGCGGGGGCGGCTTGACGACGACGCAGTTGCAGGCGGCCGCGACGATTACTGGCGGCGCGTACACGCAACTGGCGCACGGTACGGCGGGGTTCGTTGAGGCGGTCAAGGACATGATCCTGGCCTCCGTCAGCGCCCCCTACCGGTTTGCCGAGGGCGCGGGTTACATCCAGCACGTCAACGCGCCCTCCAACCCTGTTGTGACGATCGCGGCGACCGCCGCTGGCGGCCCCGACGCGCCGCTGCCTAGCCGCGAGCAGGAGACGTTTGCCGAGCAATATCTGCCCGCCATCGGTGCCCTTGGCGCGGGTTCCGCAGAGGTGCTGATGAGTGAGTCGACGGTGGCTGGCGACGAGGATCACGCCCAGGCGCGGGCGGTGGCCGACCTCGAAAAGGTCTCGCTGCTGGACGACTTCATCGTGGCGGACGCGATTCATGTGGTTGCCGACGCCGCACGCGACATCGGCGCCAGCCCGACGGCCAACCGGGCGGGATCCTACATCACGAACCTGCGCATCGGTACGATGGTCTTCCCCGAGGTCACGTCCCCGATGACGATCCCAGTCCCCGGCGTCGGCACGGTGTACCTTCTCCAGGTATCGACGCAGACCAACGACGACCACGCGGCCATTCTCGTGCGCGGGATTCACGTGGATATCGACACGCCAACCGAGCGCGCCACCGTGATAGTGGGCGAGGCGGCCGCCCACGCGGGCTGCACGCCCGCGCCGGCCCGCCTGACACATTGGTACGACAACGACGCAGGCACGGGAACCGACATCGGGTCCGACGAGACGGACGCGCACAGCGTGACGCTCCCGACGCTTTTGGCGGGGCGCCTCGGGGCCGACGGCGACCGCGCGGATGCCTACTCGTTCTCGCTGGCCGGCCCCGGCGAAGCGATTTCTGTGACCCTGAAGCCGTCGGAGCGCGTCCAACTCGACTTCGGGCCCACGTATTCCGAGTCGCTTCCGGCCCCGCCCGCCCCGCCGACGCCGCCGGCGACACCTCCGGCGCCCGAAGTGCAAGCGGACCTCTCCGGTCTCCGGGCGACTCTGATCGATCCCAACGGACAGGTGCAGGAGGACCGCACGACGATCCTGACGGCGCCGCTCAACTTCGAGTTCAACCCCCACATCGCGGGCATCTGGACGGTCATCGTTTCAACCAGCGGGAACGCGATCACGAATTACACGCTGGGCCTCGTCGCCTACGACCTGCCGGTCTTTGAGCAGGACGGAACCCTCTCCGACTCGGACACATCGGGCGTCTGTGGAGCAGGGCCCCTCGTGGCCCACGGCGTGTACACCGGTGCGCTGTACGACTCCGATTACGAGGATTCCGTTCGCTTCGAAGTGGAGATGGGCGATATTGTCTCGGCCGTGCTGAAGCCCAGCGAGAACACCGATGGCGCCCGCTTCCAGTTGTTCGTCTATGACGATTTGTGCGTCCTGCGTGCATCGGGCGTCTGGAATTCGTTGCTGCCGGAGGGAACCCCCCGGGCGGCGCCGGTTCTGAGTGCCGAGCGCGACGGCGAGTGGACGGCGCGCATCGTTCGCCAGACCGACGCCGTTGGGAACTACTACCTGAGCCTGAGCACGGTCAACCCGATGCCACCGCTGCTAGGCCCCGACGCGGGCACCAACAGCGACGCGGGAAGCAGCTTCGGCAGCGGCATCGCCATCACGCCCGGCGCGCACCAGGGCCGCTTCGAGGAAGGCGACAACCTGGATTGCTACACGTTCACCGCCGGCGCCGACGAGCGCGTGGTTCTGACCGCCACGCCGTCGGCGGGCATGGAACTCTCCATGACCTACTACGGCACCGGCGCCACCGTGACCAGCAACCAGCCTCTGTCGGTGCCCGAGTACACGTCGTCGGTGTCTCCAGGCGGCTCGGAAGCGGTCTGCATCCAGCGACTGAGCGGCGGCGGCCAGTACATGCTGAGCCTGGCGCTGCTGCCTGAACCCTAAACCGGCCGGGTCGCGGGCGAGGCATGGCTTCGTCCGTGACCCAAGCCCTTACGTCTGGGCCACCCCTGGCGCGCCCAGCCCGGGGGCCCTATGATGAGCAACAAGCCCGTGGCGGAACTGACGGAGAGATCAAGTTTGGCAGCCGGCGGCATGGAATACGGAGGCGGCGTCGTGTTGGTGCACGTCGATCAGAACGGGATCGCGACGATCACCATCAACCGCCCCGACCAACTCAACGCGCTCAACGAGAACGTTCTCGACGCCCTGCACGACGCGCTGGTCCAACTGCGAACCCAGTCGATTCTCGGCGTCATTGTGACCGGAGCCGGCGACAAGGCGTTCGTCGCGGGCGCCGACATTGCCGAGATGGTCCAGTTTCACCCCAAGAATCGCATGCACGGCACCTTGGCCGCCGAGTTCAGCCGCAAGGGGCAGCGCATCTTCTGGGACCTGGAGCGGTTCCCCGCGCCCGTGATCGCCTGCATCAACGGCTTCGCGCTGGGTGGCGGCCTCGAGTTGGCGATGGCGTGCGACATCCTGATTGCCAGCGACCGCGCCAAACTGGGCCTGCCGGAGGCGAGCCTCGGAGTCATTCCGGGCTTCGGCGGCACGCAGCGGCTGCCTCGGCGCGTCGGTCAGGGGATGGCGAAGCTGCTTTTGATCACCGGGGACACGATCGATGCCCAAGAGGCCCACCGCATCGGGTTGGTCGAGCGCGTGGTGCCCCACGAGGAGTTGACACAGCACGTGCATGATGTGCTGAAGAAGGTGGCCCGCAACGGCCCGACGGCCGTCCAGACGATCAAGCGGGTCGTGAACAAGGGCGGTCACCTGCCGTTGCGCGACGCGATTGACCGTGAGGCGGATGCCTTCGGCGCGATCTTCGAGACGGGCGACCAGAAAGAGGGCATGAAGGCGTTCCTGGAGAAGCGCCGACCTCACTTCAAGGGCGACTAGCTGCCTGGGCCGGTCGGCCCAAGCCCGGGCGTCCCCGCTTCCCCAGGGTCGGCGCCGGCCGCTGCGCTCGCTGGCGCAGCGCCTGCGCCTGCACCTGCGCCCGATTCCCCGTACTCGACGCGCACGCCCTCGGCCTCAAGCGCCCGCAGCAAGGCGTCCGGGTCCCGCGTCGTCACGACTAGGTCCCAGCCCTCCAGGTCCAGCCGCACCGCCTTCTTGCCCCACACGGAGAATGCGATGGCGCCGGCCCCGACCCGGATACCCCATCCCCCGAAGCGCCACCACTGGTAGGGCTGCGCGTAGGCGCGGCGCACGTTGACCAGCTCGACGGTGCGCCTCCACAGGGGCCAGTAGGCCAGAACCAGCCGGCGTGGCTCGACGCGGGTGGCAAGGTTGCCTGTCAGGAGCAGCCCGAGGATGCCTCCCGTGATCCCCACGTACAGCGCGTCGCGCCTCGAGCCAAACGCCCACGCGGCGCCGCCAGCGCTGCCGAGCGCCGCGGCCACCACCGCCGCCACCGCCCAGATGACGGGGTTGCGTACCAGCCATTGGCGTTCGCTGAACACGCGGCAACCTGGGTGCCGGGCGCCTTAAGGTTGGGTCGCGGGGCGCCCTGGACCTGGGCCGGGGGGTTGGCTGGGGAGGTGGGGCTGTCGCCCGGGCGCGGGCACAAGAACAACCGGCGCCATGGCGGCGCATGAAAACGGCCATCCTGGGTACGGGCGATGTCGGGCGCAGCCTTGCCGCAGGGTTCGCCCGCCATGGGCATGAGGTCCGGGTGGCGTCGCGGACGCCGGACTCGGGCAAGCTGGACGATTGGCTGGCCAAGCATCCGGGCGTCGCGCTGGCCGGCCACGCCGAGGCGGCCGGGTGGGCTGAGCTGATCGTGATCTGTACGCCCTGGGGCGGCACCGAGAATGCGTTGCGGCTGGCCGGCGCGGCCAACTGCGCGGGCAAGGTGGTGATCGACGTGACGAATCCCCTTGGGCCGCCGGCGGGCGGGGCCGGTGGGGCCGGTGCTGGCGGCGCGCCCGTGCTGGTGGTTTCGGGCGACGATTCGGCGGGAGAGCAGGTGCAGCGCTGGCTGCCCGACGCGCGGGTCGTCAAGTGCTGGAACAGTGTTGGCAACGCGCACATGATCGACCCGGATTTCCCTGATGGGCCGCCCACGATGTTCATCGCGGGCAACGACCCGGACGCCAAGAAGGTGGTCAGGGGGCTGCTTGAGTCGTTCGGCTGGGACGCCGCCGACAGCGGCGGCATCGAGGCCAGCCGGTACCTCGAACCGCTGGCGATGGTGTGGATCCTGGACTTCTTCGCCACGGGGTCCGGCAACATGGCGTTCCGGATGATCAGGAAGTAGCACCCCGCGCCCCGCGCCTCATCGGCGCGTGACCCGGGCGAAGCGCCTAGGCGGATTCTTCCAGCGCCAGCACGCCCCTCAGCGTGAACGCTTGGTCGCTGGTGCCGTAGATGTAGGCGCTGCCCACCGCGCGCGAGCCGGAGGCGTTCCACACGTAGGCGTGGACGATGCGGTTCTCATCGAGGGCGAGGTCGAGGTAAGGGGTGCTGATGGTCAAGGGCGAGCGCCCCTGGACCTCCTCGATCATGTCGGATTGGCATTCCGGGCAGGTTCCCATCACCATGAGGCCGAGGCCCAATTCCTCTGTCACGCGACCCTCCGGCTCCCAGGTCAGGTTGATGGTGGCGCCTCGCAGCCAGGCCCCGGGCCGCTCCAGGATGTAGTCCGTCTCGCCGGCGGTCTGTTCGTGGTCCGTGCAGTCGTCGGCGACATCCCATTCGCACACAATGAGGCGCTCGCCAAGGTGGCCGGTCCAGTCGACCAAGACAGATTCCCACGGCGGGGGCGGCAGCGGGCTGAACGTCTCGTTGATCTCCGGCGCGGCGCCCGGCGCGACGGTTTCCTGTGTGGGCGCGGGTGGTTCGTCGCTCGCGCACCCTGCAAGCAGCACGGCGCACAGGAGGACAACGGGGGCCCGCATCGGTTCTCGACGCCGCCGGTGGGGGATAAGCGTTGGCGACGCGCCGCCCCGGTGCCTGGCCGCCCGGCTGGCTAGAGGGCTCCGGGGCCTGACAGGTCGTCGCGGAGCCGGTCGATGCGGGAATGGAGGTCGTTCAGACGCCGGTCCACGCTGCCGCCGCGCCAGACGACGGGGCTCGGGGTGGCAGGGGCAGGGGCGGCAGCCGGCGCGGGATCTGATCCTGGCTTCGTCGCACGGGCCACTTCGTGTGGCAGGAGCTCGCCGGCGCGCTGGGGAAGCAGCACCCGAATGGCGATGGCGGCGACCAGCGCTGCGGCGGCCGCAAAGAGGAACGCGGCGGCCATGGCCTCAACGTAGGCGTCCTTGGCCATGGCGATGTACGCAAGGCCCTCGGGGCCCATCGCAAGCGCCGCCTGGAAGGCCGTCCCGATGGAGTCGGTGAGCCCCTCGCGTGCGGCGCCGGTGACGGAGGCGGGCAGTCGGTCTGCCATGGCGGAGCCGAAGACGCTGTTCGTGATGGAGCCCAGCACGGCGATCCCGACGGCGCCGCCAACCTCGCGGCTGGTGTCGTTCATGGCGCTGCCAACACCTGCCTTCGCCGGCGGCGGCGTGTCCATGATGATCGTGGTCGCTGGCGCCATGGCAACACCCATGCCCAGCCCAAGGGCGACGAAGACCGGCACCAGCAACCCATACGGTGTCGCGGCGTCAACGAAGGAGATGCCAAACAGGGCGAGGGCGACGATGAGCAGACCGGCCGCGACGACCGCAGGGGCGCCGAAGCGGTTGGCCAAGCGGTCGCTTTGGGGCGCCGCAATGATCAGGCCGGCTGCCAGCGGCAGGACCCGGAGGGCGCTGTTGAAGGCGTCGTACCCGCGCACGAGTTGCATGTATTGGGTGACCACGAAGAAGAACGCGAACATCACGAAGAAGGCCAGCGCGACGGCGAGGTTGCCGGCGGAGAAGCCCCGGTCGCGGAAGAACTCCAGGGGCAGCAGCGGATGGGGCGTGCGCTTCTCCCACCAGATGAAGGCGGCCCCGGCGGCGATGCCGATGACGAAGCCAGCCCAGACCTCGGCGCTGAACCAGCCCCGGCTGGGGCCTTCGATGATGCCGAACAGCAGCGCGGCGAGGGCCACGATGGACAGCAGCGCGCCGGGGATGTCCAGTGGGGCGTGGCTGGGGTCGCGGCTGGTGGGCACGATCAGGACGCTGGCGGCGAGGGCCAGCGCGATGACGGGCAGGTTGAGGTAGAAAATGGCCTGCCAGGAGTGGTTGACGATCAGGTAGCCGCCGACGACGGGGCCGATGGCGACGCCGAGGCCCGCGAAGGCCGCCCAGATGGCGATGGCCTTGCCGCGCTCCTTGCCCGTGAAGGCGGTGGTGAGTATGCTCAGCGTCGCCGGCATGACGAGTGCTGCGCCGATGCCCATGATGGCCCGCGCCGCGATCAGGTTGCCGGGTGCGTCGGCAAACGAGGCGGCCAGGGAGCCAACCGCGAAGACGGCCATACCAGCCTGGAGTGCGCCG
>JBFJYU010000131.1:0-8395 GCA_041622435.1 Thermoplasmatota archaeon
CCCCGCCCCGCCGTGCCCCCGGCTCGGCCCACGGCTGGGTCCACGGCTGGGCCCACGGCCAGGCGCTCCCCGAGCCGGCACCCCCGGACGCCGCGCGGGAGGCTTGGCCCGCTGCTCCTTGATGCGGGCAACGTCCTTCTCCAGGCGGGCCACCAGTTCATCGCGAAGATCGCGCTGGCTAAACGCATCCGTGCGAGCAGCGATCGCCGCCGCCTGACCATACGCCCGCGCCAGCGCGCCGCGCTGCCACGGCGGCGCCGAATGAAGCGCAATGTGCTGGAAGAGAATCCCGTGCTTCGGAGGCTTCGTGCCATCCTTGATGTGACGAAAGAGCGCCGTCTCCGCGCCCAGCAACTGAACCGTCCCCGACGGGAACGACCCGAGACGCTGCAAGCCACCGGCCAACGCGATCAGGCGCGCCCCGATCACAGGCCCCACGACGGCCCCCAGGTTGGGAGCCACTTCTTGCATCAACTCCTCGACGCGCCGCTCAAGCGCGTGCCACGAGTCATACAGGCTGCGCAGCGCAACAGCGTACGAACGCAAGACCGCCAGATCGGCCGGCGCCAGATCGTTGCCGATGCTGGTTGCCGCCTGATCCGCGTGGTCTAGGGCCTTGAGAACCGCGTCACGCTCGCCGTGCTCAGCAATCACACGAGTCAGCTTCTCGGCATCGGGCTGGAGCCGCACCGCCTCCGGGGCGTGCAGCGCATACCACTCCCGCAGCCGCTCCACGAGCAGGTTCGCCGCGCGCACCAGATCATCAATGGCGCGAACCTCCTGAGCAAGGGTCCGGTCCGCTTCACCGTGACTGACGGCCAACTGCTGGCGGACCCGCGCCAGGGCCGCCTGATGCAGCAGCCCGAGCGTCGCCCCGGCCGGCACCTGGGCTGGCGCACGCACGTCCACGATTTCGTTGCCTGCGGCCTCTTCGAGCCACGCTACAACAGATGCGACATCTGTGCCACGGTCGAACCAGGTGGGGCGCACGGAGGCGCGGACGCCACTGCCCGTCATAAGGGGCTTGGAGTCGGGCGCGCCCCTGGCGCGCCCGACCCGCCTCAACTCGACGCCTGGGCAGCCCGGCCGCGCAGGGCATTGGTGACGGCCGCCATGCGAGTGCGCGACCCGCGGGCGGCGTGCCGGAACGCCTGCGCCAGATCCGTGACCAGGATGACCTCAATGCGATCCGCGTAGCCGTGCTCCAGGAGGATATCGTTCGCGTTCGCCTCAGGAACAATGGCACGCTTGTAGCCCATGTCCGCTGCCGCCTCGATCATTTGCGTCACGCCCTCAACCGGGCGCAGGCGGCCCGTGACCGCCAATGCGCCGATGATCGCGGTGTCCTGCCGCACGGGGATGTCCTCCAGCGCGCTCAGGCACGCGACGGCCGTGGCGGCCGCCAGGCTGCGCACGTCGGCGCCGACGTTTTGCAGAAGCGCCTGGGCGTGGATATCCAGGCCCGCCATGTCAACGCCGCGAACCCGCTTCAAGAGAGCGCTGACGTTGTCGTGGATCGCCGCGTCCCGCTCCAGGCCGCCGGCTACGTACAGCGTTCCCTTCTGGCGGTTGTTGCTGATGGTCGCATCGGCCTCGATGGGAACCACGATGCCAGCGGGCTCGCCCGTCTCGCCGGTGCCCATAAAAGCACAACTGCGCGCGTTGCCGACCAGCTCGCCGTCGACCTGCATGGCCTCCTGCGCCGTCGTGACCTCAATGCCCCGGAGGGTCACCTGGTGCTCCAGGCTCATGCTCATGCGCTTGGCGCCCACGACGTGGTCGACCGTCACCAGCTTGGCACCCTCATCCAGGGCCAGGTCACCCGCCGTGCGCACCAGGCCACCCAGTTCACGCAGGCGAAGCGTCAACTTGCCCGAGTGGCCGCTGCGGCGCTGCGCCTCACGAATCACCTCAGCCACCGCCGCAGCGTCAAAGTGCGGGATGTTCCCGTCGCGCCGGACTTCCTGTGCAATGAAGCGAACCAGCTTGCGGCGGTTCTCATCGGTGTCCGGCATCATCGCCCGGACATACACCTCGTAGCCGTAGCCACGAATTCGCGATCGCAGCGCCGGGTGAAGACCCGTGTAGCGTGCATCCGTCGGCGCGATCACGTCCATGTTGCCAGCCGCGACCAGAATGAAGTTGCAGGGCACCGGCTGGGTGCGGCTCATCGCACCGCTCGAGCGCTCCGATTGGCCGACGATTGCGTATTTCTTTTCTTGCATCGCCGTCAGGAGAGCCTGCTGCGAATCCAGCCGCAAAACGTTGATTTCGTCAATGAAGAGAAGACCCCCGTTGGCGCGGTGGATCGCGCCCGGCTCAACGCGCTCATGGACGGGCGTTTCCATGCCGCCCGACTGGAACGGGTCGTGCCGGATATCGCCGAGCAGGGCGCCGGCGTGGCTGCCCGTCGCGTCCACGTAGGGCGCGGGCGAAATGCCGGCCGGGCGCTCAATCAACATATTGGGGACGAGCCGGTTCACCTTGACACGGTTTTGCCGCGCGACCGAGATGAAAATGATCGACACGAGGACACACATGAGCATGATCATCATGCCGCCGAAGCCCGACAGCACCACGAAACCGGCGATACCTGCGGCGACCAAAAGGCCGGCCACGATCCACTCGAAAGCCGTGTACACGCGACCGCGTCGCCTGGCCAGCCGCTCCATTTCGCCGACCTCGGCGCGGCCCTCGCCACCCTTGTAGGTCTTGACGAGCGGCTGATTGGCATCCTTCAGGTTCGGGAAGAGCGCCACCTCCTCCAGCTCCCCGTCGGGGAGAATCTGCGCCATCGCCTTGGCGATCATCGACTTGCCCGTGCCCGGGTCCCCGAGCAAGAGCAGGTTGCGGCCCTGGCGCGCGGCCTTCTTGGCCACGCTGACAGCTTCATCCTGTCCGATGACCTCGTCAATGAGTCGCTCCGGCAGCGGAACACGGCCCGTGTCGGTCACGCCCTCAGCCGCCACCCATTCGACGGGTTCGACCACAGAGAGCGTGCGGCTGGCGGCCGGCGCGTCGGCAACGCCATTGGCGCCGGGCCGGGGAGTCTTTGTCTTGGATTGTTTTGCAGGCATGAAAGTCACCTATCTTCCGCAGTTACAAGGGTTGGAGCGCGGCGCCGCGCCGCCAGCAGGTAGCCAATCATGGCCAGGCTGGCCGCACCGACGGCGGCGCCGACGTACATGGCCGCCGGCGTGCCGGCGCTGAGCGCCTGGGGAACCGGCGGCGGAGGGATGGAGAGGAGCGGCGTGGGAACCGGGCAAACATCACCCTGCGCCGCCGAGACGATCGCACCGAACTGCATGGTGCCATAGTCTGCGATGGCGAAATACACCAGTTCCTCGCCGGTGGGCTCGCGAACGTATTGCAGGCCATCCTGAACGTCGTTGAAGCCCTCCGGGTTGTCCATGTAAGCCTGGTAGTTCGACGGGTCGACCCCGGACCCCAGTTCCATGGCGGTCGCCGCCAGCGGGAAGGTGCACTGACTCATGGCCACGATGACCTTCCTGTAATCGTTGAGGCGCGGCGGCTGGCCGTCGACGATCATGGCCGGGTCCGGCAGGGACTCCGGATCCATCGGACCGTTCCATTCCTTGTAAACGATGTACAAGACCTTCTGGTCGACCGTCAACTCGGCCGCCGTGACGTGCGCCGAGACGATGTCCCGGCCACCGGTCATCTGGTGCAACGCCGGCCCGATGTTCCCGGTCACGGTCCACTGCCGGCCATACCAGCCAAACGCCGCCTCCACGTCGACCTGCTGCTCCTCGACCACCTTGGTCGTCAGCACTGCCATGTAGCCGTCAGCATTCGCCGCCATGCGAACGTTTGGGCCATTGAGGCCCGTGAAACCGAGGTGTTTGGTGGTGCCCGTCGCCGGGTCGATGCTCCAGATGTCAACATCGCCAACGTGGGCCCGCGTACGCGCCTTGTAGCCCTTGTCGACGACGCACGCAACGTACACCTTGCCATTCCAGGCAACGGCATTGCTGGCGTCGAAGCACGGGCCAATCAGTTCGGAGTCGTCGAGCCGGAGCCAATGGTTGCGCACACTGCTGTTGGTCCAGGCGGCATCGATCCAGCCACTTTTGCCAGTCGTGCTGTTGCGCCAGTCGAAGGCGCGCTCGTGCCACGTGGCGACGACAAAGTCCCCGCGCTCAATTTCAATGGCCTCTTCGCCGAAGTCCTCCTCTTCCGACGGAGCCGCCGTCTCGTTGGCCTCGGCCGTGTAATTCACGGGGATCGGTTCCGCGACGTAAGCCACATGGGCCGCGAGAATCTGGTTGCCAATCTCGCGGCCATCAATGAAGAACGGGTTTCCGTACGAGCGAATGACAGACTTCTCGTCGCGCGTCGTCCCCCCCTTGAACAGGCCAATGGTGGCGTCCCAGTCGTCCCCGCCCAGGGGCCGGTGCCACAGGTACGCCGCGTAAACGTTGCCCTCCGAGTCCAGCGCGCCGGAAGCGAAGTCGCCCATGCTGGAGCCGTCCGGGTAGCCGGGATCCGTGGGCTGGTCCTCCCACATCAGTCCGCGCGTCGCCGTGGTGAACGCGACATGGGTCAGGCCCGTGCGGCTCTGCTCCGCTGAGCCGGTCTCCGCCGGAGTTCCGTGGAGGGCGAAGAACACCGCCTCTCGGGAATCAGACGGGTTCACCGCGATCTTGGGGCTGCCGAAATGGTAGTCATTGTCATAAATGCGGATCGGGCAACTGTAGACCACCATGTCGTCGTTGCTGATCTGGTACCCTTCCTGCAAGCCGGGCGACTCGCAGCGGAACGTGAAGCCGCCGTTGTCCCCCGGTGCCGCCAGGGGACGCCACGGCGGCGCGGGCGTCATCCGGATTCCGCCGTCATCAGCCGGGGCGCCGGCATCGTGCCCGCGCTCGCTGGCCTCACCCGGACCTTCCGGCGCGACGGGGTCGTTCGCGTCGCCGCCGGCGATCGCGAGCGGGCTGTCGACCGGGAGGGCGCCACCCGGCTGGATGCCGACGGCAACGAGCGCAAGGACAGTTACCCCGATAAGCCAGGGTCGGGTTGGAAGCGAAATGGCCATGACGGACCGAATGAAACGAGGCACCTTCTTAAGCGGCGTGTCGGCAGAACTGCGCGAGGCGAGCACCTAGCGATCCTCCGCGGCCGCCAGCGTCGGGGCGCGCCTGCGAGCCGCGAGCAGGTAGCCGACCATCGCCAGGCTCCCCACACCGACGGCCGCGCCAACACCATACGTTCCCGGCAGCGCCGTCGTAAGCGCCTGGGGCACGGGCGGCGCCGGAATCGAAGGCAGTGGCACGGGGAAGTTGGCACAGGCCTGGCCGACGGACGCTTCCTGGATGGCTCCGAACTGCATGGCACCGTAATCGTTGATCGCAAAGTACACGAGTTCCTCGCCGTTGGGTTCGCGCACGTACTGCATGCCATCCTGGATGTCATTGAACAGGGCGGGGTGGCTCATGTAGGCGCTATAGCTGGCAGCGTCGATGCCCTGACCCAATTCGAGAGCAGCCGCCTGCAGGATTTGGCAAGCGTTGGCCGCCACCAGCACCTTCCGGTAGTCGTGCAACCGCGGCGGGTCGCCCGACAACTCTGACGGATCGGGCAGCGCCGGGCCTCCGTCGTTGTCGTTCCACTCCTTGTAAACCAGGTACAGGGTGTGCTGGTCCTCCGTCAACGCGACCCCGGTCACGTGGGCGGATCGAATATCAAGCCCACCCGCGTAGCCGTGCAGCGTGGGCCCCAGGTTGGCGCCCATGGCGCTCCACTGCCGGCCGTACCACCCGAAGGCGGCCTCCACGCTGACCTGCTGGACATCCTCCACCTTGACGGTGATGGCCGCCATGGCGCCGTCTGGCGCCGCGGCCAGGCGGGGATTCGGGCCATTGAGGCCGGTGGTGCCGACGTAGCTCGTGCGGTTCTCGGCCGGATCGAACTTCCAGATGTCAATGTCGCCGACGCGCGCCCTGGTACGGGCCTTGTACCCCTTGTCCACGACGCAGGCCACGTAGACATCGCCGTTCCAGACGACCGAGTTGCTGGCGTCGAAGCAGGGGCCGATCACATCGTCGGCGTCCAGGCGGTTCCAGTGCTGGATGCCATCGGTCGAGCTCCAGGCGAAGTCGATCCAGCCGGACAGGCCGGTGCTGGCGTTCCTCCAGTCCACCGCCTTCTCGTGCCAGGAGACCACCACGTGGTCGGTGCGGTTGATCTCAATGGCCTCCTCGCCGAAATCCTCCTCGTCGGACGGCTCTTGGGTCTCGTTGGCGTCGGCGAATTGTTCTTGTTCGTCCACCGCGGGATCGGCGACGTAGTTGATCTGCATGGCCCGAATGGGGTTGCCGACCTCACGGGCCAAGATGTAATATGGATCTTCGTAGGCGCGCAGGACGGTTCCCCGTTCGGTGGTCTGACCGGCCTTGAAGAGCCCGATGGAGCCATCCCATTGGTCGCCCCCGACGCTGTCGTGCCAGCCATAGGCAATGTACAGGTTGCCGTCGGAGTCCATGGTGCCCGAGCTGTAGTCGCCGAGGCTTGCGCCGGTGGGCCCCCCGTCGACGGGTTCGTCGTTCCAGCTGATGCCGCGGTCCGGTGTGATGAAGGTCGTGTGGGTTGATCCGCGCCGGGACTGGTCGGTCGACCCGTCTTCTTCGGGACCGGCGTGAAGCGTGAAGAAGGCGGCCTGGCGCGAATCCTTGGGGTTGACCGCGATGTCCGGGCTGCCAAACTGGTACGTCGCGTCGTAGATTCGGATGGGACAGCCGTAGACGACGAGGTCTTGGGCGAAGTAGTTGAACGCGGCGCCGCCGTTGGGGGTCTCGCACCGCAAGGCGAAGCCGTTGGTGTCACCCGGAGCCATGACATTGCGCCACGGGGGCGCCGGGCCGAACTGGGTGCCCTGCGTGGGTTCCGGGGGCGTGGGGGGCAGCGCGGCGGTGGCGGGCTGCGCCGGGACGGACCCGGCGTCGGGGTGGCTGGAGACGGTGTTGGCAACCAGGTGCGAGGCCATCGTTCGGTCGGTTTCGTCCAGCGGAAGGCCGGGCTCGCCGGCCTGGGCCGTGATCACGCTGGCGAGCACCAGGGTGAGCGCCATGAGGGGCATGCGGAGACGGGAGGTGGCGGCCATGAACAAGGCACCACGTTGCCCGATCTTACTTAAACCGCGCTGCGGCAACGTCGAAGCGACGCCATACGGGCCGGCATGCGACGACGTGCGCTGGCCACTTGCGCGATCCGGTGCGACCCCGGTGGGCGCGCGGCCCCGGGCAGGATTGGATGCAACCACCATCTGATTTGCGCGAATGTGGGGAGCCCTGAAAGCTTGCTTCGAACACCTGTTGGCCT
Source organism: Thermoplasmatota archaeon (assembly GCA_041622435.1). Taxonomy (GTDB): domain Archaea; phylum Thermoplasmatota; class E2; order JACPAO01; family JAHFTW01; genus JBFJVP01. The sequence continues at coordinate 7,339 of JBFJYU010000131.1, forward strand.
TGGCGGCCGGCGGTGCACCGAGGCGACCAGTCAACCTTTTGTAGAAGTACCAACCATGTTTGCAGCGATGACCGACTCGAAAGACAACCCCAACGATCCCTTCCGTAACTTCCCGGGCGGCAACCCCTTCGGCCCCCAGGGCCCCTTCGGCCCCGGCGGACCGCTGGCCGGCGGCAACCCGTTCGGCGGCGGCGGCATGGACGAATGGCTGCGCAACATGGGCATCGACCCCAGCGAGTTCCAGAAGCTCTTCGACGAAATGCAGCGCAACCTCCAGGAGGCCTTCAAGAACATGGGCCAGGACCCCAGCAAGGGCTTCGTCGCCGGCTTCAACGTCCGCATGGGCCCCGACGGCAAGCCCCAGTTCAGCTCCTTCGGCAACAAGCCCGCCGTGCGCCGGCAGCCCGGCAGCGCCGTACCCAGCGTCGCCGCCGACGACCGCGAACCCCTCACCGACGTCATCGAGGACCCCACCCAGATCGCCATCACCATGGAACTGCCCGGCGTCGACAAGAGCGACATCAACGTCCACATGACCGACGAGGTCCTGGAGATCAGCGTCGACACGGAGCTGCGCAAGTACCACAAGCGCGTGCGCCTGCCGGCCAAGGTGGACCCCTCGACCACCAAGGCCACCTACACCAACGGCATCCTCGACGTGACCGTACAGAAGATCGCCAGCGACGCGTCGGGCGTCCGCATCCAGATCGAGTAGGGCCCCGACCACGCCTCACCCCCGGCCGGCCAGCGCCCACGCGGCTCAACGGCCGGGACCGAGGCGTTTTCTAGTCGACCCGGATTCGCCGGTGCGAGGTCCCACCGTGGGCGATGACGAGATCGACGCATCCGACGAGGAGCTGTTCAACGACGACTTCGACGACCAGGGAGACACCGTTCTCCGGGCTGGCGTACGCAAGCACGTCTGCCCCGACTGCGGTACTTCACTGGATTACCGCGTCGAAGGGCGCTTCGTAATCCGCTTCTGCAAAAAGTGCGGATTCGAGGAAGAAGACTAGAGCGCGGTCAGCGGCGCCCGGCAGCGGCATCCCCAACCGCC
>JBFJYU010000132.1:0-8367 GCA_041622435.1 Thermoplasmatota archaeon
GTCCTTGCAGGCGTGGCACTCTTTGCCCATGTGCCGGCCGACGCCGAGGATGAGTTCGGTCGTGTCAGGGCTCGTCTCGGCGCCCTCGATGACCTCGATCAGCTTCATGAGCGGAACCGGATTCATGAAGTGCATGCCGATGAAGCGCTCCGGTCGGCTGGTGGCGGCGGCCAGGGCGGTGATGGGGATGCTGCTGGTGTTGCTGGCGAAGATGGCCTTGGGCTGGACGATGGTGTCCAGTTCGCTCCACAGGCGCCGCTTGACGTCCAAATCTTCGACCACGGCCTCGATGACTAGGTGGCAGTCGGCGAGGTCCTGGTTGGATGTGCTGGCATGGATGCGGCCCCGTGCGGCGTCGGCGTCGGATTGGCTGAGCTTGCCCTTTTCGACGAACTTGGCGAGGCTCTTCTCGATGCCGGCCAGCCCGCGCTGCACGAAGTCCTCTTTCAGGTCGACGAGGACCACGTCGTAGCCGGCCTGAGCGGCTACCTGGGCGATGCCCGCGCCCATCTGGCCGGCGCCAACGACGCCGAGCTTCGAGATCGTCATTGTGCCGCGCAAGCGGGCCCGCTTGAAAACTTGGGGCCCGTCTAGGCCGCCCGCGCCGCGTGGAACGCGACCCATCCGGACACCGGCTGCTCCTGCACGAGGCCGTCCTCTGGCAGGATGGTCAACTCGACGGCGTCCACGGGACCGCCGGCATCCACATCCACGTAGAGGGGACTGGCGCCCGCCTGCTCGACCGGCTCGCTCCATGTGTCCCCCGAGCGCCAGGCCACGCGCACGAGCAGGCTCTCGGCGGCGGCGGACTCGGCGACCCACTCGACAAGCGCGACCACCCGCTGGGTTCCGGGGGCGGCATCCAGATCGAATTGGACGGCTTCGCCCGCCGCGACACCCACCGTCGACTGGCGCACCACGGGGCCCATAACGACCTCGAAGGGCTGCGTCAGCAAGTGCGTCGAGACGACCACGCCGGGCGCTTGGCCGTCGCTGTCGCCGTGGCCATCCGCGCCGGCCCCGTCGCCCAGCCAGTGGCGCGCGTGATAACCCGCGTAGCCGCCCCACCCCACGGTGATGACGGCGACGAGGACCACGGTCAACTGGCGCAAGTGGGCCGGCTTCACAAGCCAACCTTGGCGCTCCGAATGAAGGACTTTGCGGGCCGACGGCCGCTTTGACCGGCGCCCGTGAGCCCACTTCCCACCGCCGGGACCCCGCCCGAGGGGCCCCGTGGTCGCTGCGCCCCGGCGTTCGGTTCTCTTTGGGCCGCCGTCCGAGAGGGATGCACGCATTACCCAGGCATCAGCCTGGCCACGATCCACGAGAGACGCCTTTGACGCCACCGACTGCCGCCCTGACCCGCGACGACCGCCGGGCCCAGGCGCACGCGTTTGCACCCGCCCTCGACGCCATTCTCCATCATGCGTTGCCCCCGGTAGCCGCAGGCCTGGCAATGCTGTACGCGTTACTGGCCGCCACGCGTCACGCGGCCCTGGCCGGAGCCGTGTGGCGCCGCAGCGACGCCGCCATCATACTGACGCTGGAGCAGTTGATGATCGCTGTACTGTTGCTCGCGACGGCCCGTGCCGCCCATCAAGGCCCCGCCCACCGTGCCCACGCCTACCTTTTCGCCATCGCGGCGGCCATTTCGCTTGACAGCGCCCTGCACATGTACCTGGTCGACCGCGCCTCGGAATCGATCACATTCATCCTGGCCATCCTTGGGCTCGCGTTTCTCTCCACCTCGGTGCGCTGGCACATCGCAACCCTGGTTTTCCTGCTGGCCGCGTGGGCGACGGGAATCACGTTGGGCGTGACGCCGACGGCGACGGCCATGGAGCAAATGGGCACGTTCGTCCTCATCGCGACGGCGCTTTCCATGATCTTGTTTGGCGCCCGCCGCGCGACGCTGCTACGCCTGGAGCGACTGCGCCGGGAGGCCCAGGACCTCAACGACGACCTCGTGCGGGCCAACCGCGAATTGGACGCCTTCGCAAACCGTGTCAGCCACGACCTCAACACCCCCCTGACCACCCTGAAACTCCAAGTCCACCTGCTCAAGCGCGAAGGCGAGGGGCGCCCGGAGGTCCTCAAGATCGAGCGCGCCACGAGGACCATGCAGGACCTGGTGAGCGACCTTCTATGGCTGTCACGCGCCGACCGCCGGCCCCTGCGGCTCACCGACGTGGATGTGACCTTCATGGCCCGCCACATCATCGCGACCCTGGAGGCCGCCCACCCCGACCACCGCGTTCTGGCACTTGTTGACGACGACATCCGCCTGCGAGCCGACCCCGGCCTGCTGCGCATCGTCCTGCTGAACCTGCTGCAAAACGCCTGGAAATTCACAGGCAAAAGCCACAACCCGGAGGTTGAGGTGCAGCGGGTGGGCCGCCCCGGCCGCACCGAAGGATTTCGCGTCCGGGACAACGGGACAGGTTTCGACCCGGCCAACGCAAGCCGCATATTCGAAGCGTTCCAGCGGCTGCACCCGGCCAACGAATTCCCCGGCAGCGGCATTGGCCTGGCGACCGTTCAGCGCATCGTGGAACGCCACGGCGGCACGATCACCGCGAGCGCCGAACCCGGACGCGGCGCCGTTTTCACGGTCCTCCTGCCGGAAGGCGACGAAGGACAACAGCAGGGCTGAGCGCCCGCGCCCGCCGCAACGGAGTCAGCGCGCTCAGCGACCGGCCAGGCGCGTGCCCGATCAGGCGGAGCCAGGCACCTTGACGGTCATCGACACCGCGTTGCCGCCGCCGAGGCACAGGGTTGCCAGGCCGCGGCCGCCGCCGCGCTGCTGCAACGCGTACATCAGCGTCGTGAGAACACGGGCTCCGCTGGCCCCGATGGGGTGTCCCAGCGCCACGGCGCCGCCGTGGATGTTGAACTTGTCCTCAGGAACCTCAAGGTCCTTGGCCACGGCGCACGAGGCACTGGCAAACGCCTCGTTGTGCTCGAACAGGTCGATGTCATCGATGCTCAGGCCCGTGCGGGCAAACAGGTTGCGAACCGACACGATCGGGGCCTCCATGACCCACTCCGGGCGCGTGCCGCTGGCGTCGTAGCTCTCGATCTCCGCCAGAATCGGCAGCGAGTGCTCGGCGGCGTAGGCGGCGCTGGTGACCAGGGTCGCGCTGGCGCCGTCACTGATCTGGCTGGCGTTGCCCGCCGTCACTTGGCCGTCGCGGCGAAACACCGGCTTCAGCTTGGTCAGCGAGCCGATGTCGCCCAATTGACGGATGCCCTCATCCTGCGCGATCTGGACCGGGTCGCCGCGGCGCTGGGGCACGCTCACGGGGACGATCTCCGCGTCAAACGCGCCCGCCTGCTGGGCCGCCAGGGCCTTGCGGTGGCTCTCAAAGGCCAGGTGGTCGGAGTCGTCGCGGGTCACGGAGTACCGCTCGGCGACGATCTCGCCGGTTTCGCCCATGTGGAAGTCGTTGTAGTGGTCCCACAGGCCGTCGTGCACCATGTGGTCCACGAGCTTGCCGTCGCCCAACCGGATGCCCGACCGGCTGCCCATCAGCATGTGGGGTGCGTTGCTCATCGACTCCATGCCACCGGCAACGACCACGTTGCGGTCGCCGGCCTTGATGGCCTGCGCGGCCAGCATGATCGACTTGAGCGCCGATCCGCACACCTTGTTGACCGTAAAGGCCGGCACGGAGTCCGGCAGGTCGGCCCCGAGCGCCGCCGCGCGGGCGGGATTCTGCCCCAGGCCCGCCTGCAAGACGTTGCCCATGATGACCTCCTCAACCTGCTCACCGTCGAGGCCGGCCCGGCTCAGCGCCTCGCGTACCGCCACGGCACCAAGTTCGGTCGCCGACAGGGGCGAGAGGCCGCCCATCAGCTTGCCGATGGGGGTGCGGCAAGCCGCCACGATGACAGGATTATGGGACATGTTTGGGCTCCATGAAGAGGTTCTACAAAAGAGGCGAGGGGAAGCATGCAAAAGGCGCTGGCCCGGCCCACACCCGGTGCAGGCGCCACGAGGCCCGGCGCCTCCAGGGGAAAAGCCAACTGCGGGGCACCGCAGGGCGGCCCGGCGAGCGTGTTAGCGCCGCACGACTTCGACGACCGCCTGCTCCAGGCCGCGGCCCGTCCGGTGGTCGTTGAGCCGCGTCAGGAATCGCTCCGGCAGGGGCCCGGTTTTGCCTTGCACGAACCAGGATAGGCGCAGGCGGGACAAGCGGCCCGCGCGCAGGGCGAAGACCTCAAGATGGCCCCGCGCCGGGCGCCGCCGGCCAGCCCTGCCCGTGGGCTCGCCGCGCTCGGCGACCTGGATGAGTCGCACCGCTTGCACGTCGTCCCAATCGACGCGGCTGCGGCCGTGGGTCAGGCCGTCGGCGTCGAGGCTTGCCTTGAGCGTCAGCATCCGCAATGTCGCGAGGACAAACGGCATGGCGAGGACGATGACGATGAGGCTCAGCACGACATCCAAAACGACGCCCGTGCGCGCGGTGAGCCACCACCATGCCAGGCCCAGCGCGGCCAGGATCGGTAGCAGGAGGAGGATGCCCGACTTGCTGGCTTTGAACGACTCTGCCCCGTCCACGGTGCCGCGACCACCGGCCGCCTTGAAAAGCGCCCGGCCCCCAGGCGGCGCGCCGCGCTCGCCTACCGTCTAGCGCTCCAGGATCGCGGTGACACCCTGTCCGCCGGCGGCGCACACGCTGATGAGTCCCCGCCCGCTTCCCTTTTCGGCCAGGGTCTTGGCGAGGGTGGCGACGATGCGGCCGCCAGTGGCCGCAAACGGGTGGCCGGCGGCGATGCTGCTGCCCTTCACATTGAGCTTCGAGCGGTCGATGGTGCCGTGGCCGGCCTTCTCCCAGGCGGCCAGCGTGCAAAGAACGACGCTGGCGAACGCCTCGTGGATTTCGTAGAAGTCGAAGTCCTGGAGGTTGAGCCCGTGGCGCTCCAGCATTTTCGGAACGGCGTAGGCCGGCGCCATCAGCAGCCCCTCGTCGCCGTCGACGAAGTCCACCGCCCCCGTCTGGGCCGCCGTCAAGCGTGCCAACACGGGAAGGCCCCGCTGCTCGGCCCAGTCTTCGCTGGCCAACAGAACCGCGCTAGCGCCGTCGGTCAGGGGCGACGCGTTGGCGGCCGTGATGGTTCCGCCCTCGGCGAACGCCCCCTTGAGGCGAGCGACCTGCTCCACGCTGGTGTCGGGCCGCAGGTTGTTGTCCCGCTCCAGGCGATGGTACGGCATCACGAGGTCGTCGAAGAAGCCGGCGTCGTAGGCGGCCGCTAGGTTGTGGTGACTGGCGACGGCCACCTCATCCATGGCCTCCCGCGTGATGCCAAACTCGTCGGCGGTGACCTGGGCGTGCTGCCCCATCGACAAGCCGGTGCGCGGCTCCGCGTTGCGGGGCAGCGAGGGCACGACGTTGCCGGGGTGGAGGGCCGCCAGCATCGCCCGGGCCTTGGCGCCACCCGTCTTGGCGGCGTTGAGGTCCATCAGGGCTCGCTGGAATCGGGGGTGAACGCTCACGGGCGCGTCGCTCGTGGAGTCGGTGCCGCAGGCGATGCCGGCGTCGATCTGGCCAAGGGCGATCTTGTTGGCGACCAGGATGGCGGCCTCCAGGCCCGTGCCGCACGCCTGCTGCACGTCGTAGGCCGGCGTGCGCGGGTTCAGGCCCGTCCCAAGAACGCACTCGCGAACCAGGTTCCAGTCGCGCGCGTGCTTCATCACCGCGCCGCCCACGACTTCCCCCAGTAACTCGCCGCCGAGGTTGGCCCGCTCCACGAGGCCCTGGAGCGTGTCGCTCAGCATCTGCTGGTTCGACAGCTTGTGGTACGCCGTGTTCTGTCTGGCAAACGGAATTCGGTTGGCTGCGACGACGGCGACGGTGCGGGGTTCCCCGGCCATGGACAAGCACTGCCCCCCGGCAGGAAAAACGTGCCCACCGTGCGCCGACCAGCCGCACGGCAGTGCGGGGGCCGCCCCCGGGGGCCGCGGCACGGCCGCAGGGCCGGCAACGCCAACGACCGATGCGTTCAGTGAATGGGCAGACCAAGCTCCTTGGCGATCACGATGCGCTGGACCTCGCTGGATCCCTCGCCGATCTCGCAGAGCTTGTTGTCGCGCAGGAAGCGCTCGACCTGGTAGTCCCGGATGTAACCGTTGCCGCCGTGGATCTGGATGGCGTCCAGGCAGACGCGGGTCGCCATTTCGCTGGCAAACAGCTTGGCCACTGAGGCGTCCATCTTGAAGCGCTCGCCGCGGTCCTTCTTGTTGGCAGCCCGTGCCAGCAGCAGACGAGCGGCGTCGATCTCCGTCGCCATGTCGGCCAGCTTCCACTGCATCGCCTGGAAACTGCCGATGGGCCTGCCGAACTGTTCGCGCTGCTTGGCGTAGTCGAGGGCCCTGTCAAAGGCCCCCTGGGCGAGGCCGAGGCTGAGGCTGCCGATGGCGATGCGGCCGGCATCGAGCGTGTGCAGGGCGCCGGTGAAACCCTCGCCTTCGGCGCCGATCATGCGGTCGTCGGCGACCCAGAGGTCCTCGAAGTAGAGCTGGCTCGTGATGGAGCCGCGCATGCCGAGCTTGTCCTCCTTGTTGCCGAGCTGGAGGCCCTTGTCCCCCTTCTCGGCCACGAAGGCGCTGATTCCCTTCGTACCCTTTGCAGGGTCCGTCTTGGCCATGATCGTGATCACATCAGCGATGTGGCCGTTGGTGATGAACTGTTTCTGGCCGTTGAGCAACCAGCCATCGCCGTCGCGCACGGCCTTGGTCTCAAGGCTGGCCGCGTCGCTGCCGCTCGTGGGCTCCGTCAGCGCCCACGCGCCGATCTTCTTGCCCTGGGCCAGATCCGGAATCCAGCGCTGAACCTGTTCCGGGCTGCCCTGCGAGTAGATTTGGCTGATGCCGAGACCGTTATGGGCGGCCAAGCTGAGGGCGAGGCTGCCGGAAGCCCGCGCGATTTCCTCGATCGCGATGTTGTAGCTGACCGTATCCAGGCCGGTGCCGCCATCCTCGGCGCGCACCGTCATGCCCATCAGGCCCAATTCCGACAGGCGCGGTACCAGTTCAGCGGGCCACCAGTCCTCGCCGTCCATACGCTCGGCGATCGCGGCGACCTCCGATTCGGCGAACTCGCGCATCGTCTTGCGAACGAGCTGCTGCTCCTCAGTGAATTGGAAGTCCATGGTCAACGGGCGCGGCAGGCAAGCCGCCGGCTTAAGCGCCACTGTGGGCGCGCACGGCCCCACGCCAGGGCGCGCGAACCGGCACGGGCCAATAGAAACGGGGAAAGGGATGAGAAGGAAGCGCCGGCGGCACAACCGTCACGGGGCATCAATGCCCTACAGGCAGGTCCCGAACCAGCCGTAGTTGACGTACGGGCCGTGGCAGGAGTGACCGTGGTAACCGTCGCAGAGGCGGTCCGACGTCTCAAGGGTCCAGAGAAGCCATGTGTTGTTGGCGCCGAGCGATTCGTAGTACTCGACGGGGCAGTTGTGCATGGCAGACGCCTCGGGAGCGACGACGAGGGCGGCAAGCACGAAACTGGCAACGGCGACGAGGGACAAGGTCCGACTCATGGCTGCGGCGACTGGCACCCCCTATTTGATTCGAACCGAGGCTATACTAGCCAATGCGGAGACCCCGCCATCGCGCTCAGATACAGCGACCATACCAGCCGTAGTCGAGGTACTTGCCATCGCAGGAGTGGCCGTGGTAGCCGTCGCACGCCTGATCGGCCAAACGAATGCCCTCGTTGATCGGGCGCTCACCGAGGCCGGTCCACGTGAGGTCTTCGAGAGCGCAGTTGTGATCGGCCGATGCGGTCGGCACGAAAGCCACGCCGGCGGTGAACAGCGCAGCCGTGGCCAATAGCGCGGCGAACTTGGAGTCCATGGTGTGAACCACCACCGACCCAATATGAACGGAGCCGCAAGGCAACTTGCTGGTTGCATCAGGCCTTGGCCGGGCGAAGGAGTTGGCGGCGGCCTGGGGCGCTCCCGGCCCGGGGCCCGCAACCGCCCAAGTGCCGACCTACATGCAGATGATTCCGTACCAGCCGTAGTCGAGGTACTTGCCATCGCACGCGCCGCCGTGGTAGCCGTCGCAGGCTTGGTCGGCGAGGAGGATCGTGGGGTTGACGATGTCGGCGGTCGGGCCGCGCACGGAGTAGTTCTCGAGCGGGCAGTTGTGGGCGGCCGAGGCCGTGGGCGTCAGGGCGACGGCCAGGGTTGCGAGGACGAGCGCCGTGGCGGCCAGGGATGCTAGTTTCCAAGTCATCGAATGAATCAAGGGGAAGGGGCGTAAGATGCCGTCGGCGGCGAAACGGCCCGGCTGCGCCGGGCGGCGGCGCCCGATTCCAGCTACCCCTCCCTCAACATCGTCGCCAGCTTCATCTTGGA
>JBFJYU010000133.1:0-8359 GCA_041622435.1 Thermoplasmatota archaeon
CAGGCCGATTCCGGCCAACGGCGCGCGGTTGGTGACTTCAATGCTACCGACCACCTGTCCGGTTGCCCGCTTCGCCTGCTCCGCCTGATCCGATACCCTCAGCGTAACCTGGTAGTCACCGGGCCGTCGGTAGCTGTGCCCCACGTCGGCACCGGTTCCTTGCGTGCGGTCGCCGAAGTCCCAGGAGTACGACAGCGGCCCCTCGCCGCCGTAACTGTCGTCGATGAAGTGCACCGGTTCCAGGCTGAGCACCTGCGCCGGCACCTCCCGCATGGCGACCGTCAAGGGGGCCGTCACGACGGTGATCTCCCGCTGAACCGAGCCCACGCCGGCGTCGCTCCAGGCCGTCAGCGTCACACGGTACGTTCCAGGCTGTGACCAGCGGGTGGCCGGCGCCGCCTCGGCGCTGGTCTTGCCGTCGCCGAAATCCCACTCCCAGCGCGTGGCGCCCGGCACGTCCGCGCCGGGCTCAACGCGGCGGTTGACCTCCACCTCGGCCGGGAGGTCCAGTTCAATGTCAAAGGCGCGCGGGTGCGCCACCAGCGTAGCCCCCGTCGCCCGACTTGTTCCGTAATCATCCGTGACGAGCAGCGAAACCGGGTACTCGCCCGCAGCGAACGTGTGCTCCAGGCCCAGCACGTCGTCAACGATCGTGCCGTCACCCAGATTCCATTGGCGCGAGGCGATCTCGCCATCGGCATCGCTGCTGGCGTCCGTGAACGTGATGACATCGCCGGCGACGACGCTGACGGGCCGCCAGACGAACCCGGGGGACGGCGCCACGTTCGCGACGTTCACCGTGCCCGTCGCGGTCGCGCTGTCGCCCAGATCATCCTCGACCGTCAGGCTGACCACGTGCTCGCCGGTCGCCGAGTACGCATGCGAGGGGTTGCGCAGCGTCGAAGACGTGCCGTCGCCGAAGTCCCACTGCCACGAGACGATGGAGCCGGAGCCGGTGCTTTGGTCGGTGAACTGGATGGCGTCGCCGGTACTGACCTCTTGGAGGTCGGCGCTGAAGGCGGCCACCAGCGACCGTGCCGCCACCTCCACGTCCTGGCACAGGACATCGCTCGCGCCGGCGTCGTCGGTGACCAGCAGGCACACCTCGTGCACGCCGACACTGGAGAACGTGTGCGTCGGGTCTCGGAGCGTGCTGGCGCCGCCGTCGCCGAAGCGCCAGTCCCAACTGGCGATGCTGCCGTCCGGATCGACGGATTGATCGCTAAACGCAACGACCTGCCCCACCTGCGGCGCAAGCGGCAGTCCAAAGGCAGCGCTGGGGCCGCGGTTGACGATCAACACGTCGAGGCACGTCTGATCCTCGATCCCGGCGCTGTCCAGCACCGTCAGGCACGCGGAGTAAAACCCAGGGTCGGCGTACGCATGGCTGGTGTCGCCGCCCGCGTCCAGAACCTGAGAAACGCCGTCGCCGAAATCCCAACTCCAAGACTGAATGTCGCCCGCCGGCTCGGAGGCGTCAACGAAATCCACGAAATGGAGCGTGGGATACCCGTTGGTCAGGCGCAGCGAGACGTTGTCGATGATGTGATTGTTCGTGGCACCGCCCGTGGCCGCGCCGAAGCCGAACCCGGAATAGGTCTCGTCGGGGTTAACGATCTGGTGGCGCAGCACCTCATCCTGGTCGACGGCGACCACGATGAGGCCGTGGTCGTATGTGATCGTGGCACGATGCCACGTGTTGTCCTCGGTGCGTGTGTCGGAGGCGTACGCCAGGATCGTGCAAACCGAGTCCTGGACGAGGGCAATATGGTGCTCGTTGGGGTCACACCCACCATTATAATAATTGTCAAATTCGATGGCATAACCGGCGCCCTTGAAGGCCAAACCGCCGCCACCCGGAGCGCCACCGAGGTAGCTCGACTCGTCCTTGTAAAACATGAAGACCAGGCCGTCGGCACCGCTGCCGCCACCGGCCAGATAGTCAAATTCCACTCGCCAAGATGCGCCTGTTAGCGGCTGATCCGAAAACACGGCGGCCGCCTGCGAGCCGGCAGCCTTCGTCAGGTACAGGAGCCCGCCAGGATCCCAGTAGCCCGAAGTCGACGCCGAGCCACTCCTGTAGAACCGCCAGTCGCTGCCGGCGTTGGGGTCCAGCGCGAAGTCTTCCTCGACGAGAGGCGGAGCCTCCTGGATTTGGAACGATGCGACCGGACCGTCGGGTTGCTGCGCGCCAACGCTGCCCAGCACGAACAGCCCGGCGACGAGCACGAGGGCGCTGGCCAACGCCCCGAGCGCCGGCCCCGGCCGGTGGCCGCCGAGCGTTTTTTTCCACAAACCCCATCGCTGCATGCGAGCCCCCGATTCCGAATCCAACATCATCCAGCCAGAATAAGACTGTCGGCGTTCACGGCCTGACCCGTCGACACCTGCTGGAGCGCCCGACGATTTCCATTTCGCCAAGCTTTACCGAAGCGCGGTCATCAAACAGCGTGGTCGTGAAGCGGGGTTCGCAGAAGGCCCAGGCGACGGCCGCCATCGCCTGGGACGCCTTCATGGTCCTGCTGGCCCTGGGGTCGGTAGGCCTGGTCCTCTGGTTTGAGACCGCGGACCTGACGCCCCAGCAGCGCAACAACATCCTGCTCATCGATCTCGCAGTGGTCCTGGTCTTCCTAGCGGACTGGCTGGTGGCCCTGATCCGGGCGCCGAATCGACGCCGCTACGTTCGCCGCGCCTGGTGGGAAATCCTTGGTATGGTGCCCTTGTACGTGTCGTCGGCTGGCGTCCTTCGGCTGCTGCGGCTGCTGCGCATCTTCCGTGTTCTTCGCGCCATCAGCCGCGTCCACTACCTCATAGAGCGCACGCGGCAGGTGGCGCGCGACAGCAACCTGCTGCCGTTGGCGGTGGCCTCCACCTCCATCACCGTGGTGGGCGCAACACTCGTGTGGTTCGTCGAGCAGGATGCGCCCGAGAGCGGCATGCGGCACCTCTCGGAGGCCCTGTGGTGGGCGGTCGTTACGGTTACCACCGTCGGGTACGGCGACGTGACGCCGGTTACCACCATCGGTCGCGGCGTCGCCATCGTGTTGATGGTGACCGGCATCGGCACCATCGGCCTGCTCGCGTCGCAGGTGAGTTCGGCCCTCATCACGCGCGGCCGCATCGAGGAGGCGCACGAGGAGCCCGAGGAGTCGGAGGACGCGGACCTGGCATCGCAACTGGCGCTGCTGGCAACCCTCCACGACGAGTACAAATTGACCGACGAGGAATTCGAGGCGGCCAAGGCGAAGCTCCTTTCGCGGTAGCCGGAGTGGGCCGCCCGTGGCCAGTGCCGTGTTCCAACCGTTCGAGTCGCCCTTGGTCGGCGCCACGCTGGTGCGGCGGTACAAGCGATTCCTTGCCGACATCCGCCTGGACACGGGCGAAGAGATCATTGCCCACTGCCCCAACTCCGGCTCCATGCTGGGGCTCGATGCCGCCGGCACCGCGTGCTTGGTGCGCCACGTGCCGGATCCCAAGCGGAAACTGAAGTGGACATGGGAGCTGGTGCGAGCCGGCAACACCTGGGTCGGAATCAACACCATGCGCCCCAATCGGGTCGTCGAATGGGCCCTGGCCGAGGGCCACGTTGACGGCATCACCCCCGGCCTGAGCGCCCGCCGCGAGGTTCGCTATGGCCGCGAAGGCCGCAGCCGCGTCGATCTCGTCCTGGACCACGGCGACGGACTCCATTACATCGAAGTCAAGAACACGACGCTTGCCAGCCACGACATCGGCAAAAGGCCGGGAACTGCGCTCTTCCCGGATGCGGTCACGGCGCGGGGCGCCAAACACATGGACGATTTGGTGCACGCCGTCGAGCAGGGCCACCGCGCGTCCGTCGTTTTTTTCGTCAACCGCGCCGACTGCCACAGCTTCGACGTCGCACGCGACATCGACCCCACGTACGCCCGCGCGCTCGATGCGGCCGTTGACACAGGCGTGCATGTGGTACCCTTGGCCGCCGAGGTGACGCCGCAAGGCTGGAGGATTCGCGGGCAACTGCCGAGCCCGTGGCAGGCCACGCCGGGCACCAAGCCGCTGGCCCGAGCCTGATCGGCCTCCCGGCGACGGCGCGCCGCCCGGGGTGGGGCCCTGGAATCGGCTCGCCCCCACGGGGACGTCTTGAACCGGGACAAGCCGACGTCCACGTCCACTGTAAATCGAGGCGGCCACACACAAACTTATCAATCAATACGCGGCGGTCGGAGTATGAATTCCAACGTGGCGCCCCCTGTTGGCGCACGAGGTTTGGTTCTCTGCGGCATTCTTTTGGTTGCAGGATTTTCAGGTTGTTTGGGAGATATCATTCCGCCCGGGACCGAGGAGAAACCACCGGCCGAGGCCGCCCTCATTCCCCATGTCATCGTCGGAATCCCCGATTCCGGCATCAATCCGTACCATGAAGTGTACCACCGGCCGAACGCGACCGAGCACCCTTGCACGTACATCCAGGACTTCCCGTGCGACGTGGAGGAATTGCCGCTCTCCATCGGCGTTCACGACACCTACCAGGCCGCCTTCGAGGCCGACAAGGCCCTGTTCCAGAGCATGCAGATCGGCAAGTGGTACTGGATTCCCCAGACGGTTTTCGTGGGCGTCATGTGCGAGGGTACCGAAAGCGCGTTCTCCGCCCTGGACGGCGAGAACACGTGCCTGATCGACGACACCAGCATGCACGGGACCGGCACGACGAGCAGCGTCCTTTCCGAGAACCCCGATGCCCTCATCGTGTTCAAGGAGGGCAATTCCGCCACGGAAGTCCTGACCGACGGCCGCCTGCCCATCGATGTGATCAGCTACTCCTGGGGCGCCGCCGTGCCCCTGATCCTGCCGGGGTTGAGCACCCGGTACGACCCGTTCTTCGTGGCCGCATCCGGCAATGAAGGCGCCTTCCCAGTCGCCGCCGACGCCACCAAGGCCCACGTGTCCGTGATCAACGTCGGCGCGGCCGACGGGGCCAGCCGGACGGAGCCCGGCTATTCGGGCTGGAAAACGATGGACTATGTCAGCGAATACTGCCGCCCGACGGCGCAGACCCAGAGCCTCGACGAAACCCGGGAGCGATACTGTGGCACGAGCTTCAGCGCCCCCACCTTCGCCGGTGCCCTGTCGCGCGTCATCTACGAATTGCGCATGCAGAGCGGCTACCTGGGCAGCGTCGTCAACGGCACCGTCGACCCCATCCTGAACATCACCAAATGGGACATCCGGGACGCCATCAACGCAACGGCATCCTTCACGCCCGATTCACCCTTCGACGCCGACCCCCACGACGTGCCCCTCGCCGAGCAGGCGCCGTTCTACCAGTGGGGCTGGGGCTACTACGCCCGCAACGAGGTTCCCGCCACGATGGCCTGCCTGCTGGACGGCGAATGCCCGACCCGCGACGCCGGCACCACAGCCTACATGGCGGCACTCTGGGAGTTCCGCTCGCAGTACGGGTTCCGGCTGAGCGAGAAGATCCCGTTCTGAGCCGCCTCGCCCCGCGTTGAGTCGACAAGCCTCTTCGACTTCTCCAATCCCAACCTCCGCCTTCTCCTCCCTGTCGGCGCCCAGTGGCGTGGGCCGGACGGTCGCCGGCCCGCCTACGCCAGCGCCTTGCGAAGGCGCCGCAGCCCTTCCTCGATGCGCTCCTCGCTGGCGGCGTAGCTGAAGCGGATGTGGCCGCGACCCATGGCACCGAAGCTGCTTCCGGGCGTGCCGGCCACGTGAGCCTCCTCGATGAGCCGCATGCACAGCGCCTCATCGCCGCCGTCGGCCGCCTGCTCGAAGTGGGGGAACGCGTAGAAGGCGCCCGCCGGCTCGGGGCACGTGACACCGTCGATGGCGTTGAGCCCGTCGACCATGATGCGGCGGCGGCGCGCAAAGGCTTCATGCATCGTGGCCACGAAGTCCTGGGGCCCCGTCAGCGCCGCGACGGCGCCGTACTGGGCAAACGTCGTCACGTGCGTGACCGAGTGGCTCTGCAATTTGTTCATTTGTTTGAACGCCGGCTCGGGAGCGACGGCCCAACCGGTGCGCCAACCGGTCATCGCGAAACTCTTGGAGAGGCCGTCGATGGTGATCGTGCGCTCGAACGCATCGGGCAGGCTCGCCGGACTCAGGTGTTCGCCCTCGTAGATGAGCTTCTGGTAGATCTCGTCGCTGATGATCCACAGGTCGTGGTCAATGGCGAGTTCCGTGATGCCCCGCACGTCCTCCGGTGTGTTGACGCCGCCCGTCGGGTTGCTGGGGCTGTTGAGAAGAATCACCTGCGTCTTGGGCGTGATGCGCTCCGCCACGGCCTCCGGCGTCATCCGGAACCCGGTGGCGGCCTCGCACGGCACGCCGACCGCCTTGGCGTGCGCCCACTCCACGAGTGGCTCGTAGCTAACCCAGGCCGGGTCAGGCAGCAACACCTCGTCGCCCTTGTCGGCCGTGGCTAGGATGGCCATCATCACCGCCTGCTTGGTCGGCGTCGCCAACACGTGGCGGGCCTCGCACGGAATGCCGTTGTCGCGCTGGTGCGCGGCGGCGATGGCGTCCCTCAACTCGGGGATTCCCGGGCCGGGCGTGTACTTGGTCTTGCCTTCGTCAAGGGCCTTCTTGGCGGCGTCCTTGACGTGCTGGGGCGTGTCGAAGTCCGGTTCGCCCATGCTGAAGCCGACCATGTCGACTCCGGCACGCTTCATTTCGGCGACCTTGTTGCTGATGGCGACGGTTGCGGAGCCGACGATGCGGTCCATGCGTGAGGCGAAGGCAGGCACACGCGGCCGAGGCCGGGCCGGGTCAAAAACGGGACGGGGCCGGCGGATCTGGGGATCGGGCGGAAAAGCGGAAGAGAACGCGTCCCCGACTAGCAGTTGACGCCGTCCAGCGCTATCTGTAGATCATCATCCATGAGCGCCACGGTGAAGTCGCCTACGCCGCCGATCATGATGCGCTCGGGCTGGACGAGGCCGCAAACGGTGGCCATGCACGCCGGGACCGTCACGTAAAGGCCGCTCAGGCACGGGCGCTCGTTGCCATTGAGCACGTGGCTGACCCACTCCCCGGGGACGCCCCTGCACGCCGGGATGCTCACGTAGAGGCCGCTCAGACAGGGGCGGTCGTTGCCGTACAGGACCTGGTTCACCACGGCCCAGGTCAACTGGGCCGGGTAATCGCGGCAGGCGGGCACGGTCACGTAGAGCCCGCTCAGACAGGGCCGGTCGTTGCCGTAGAGGATGCTGTTGGCCCAATCCTGGGGCACATCCTTGCACGCCTCGTAGGTTACATACAGGCCGCTCAGGCACGGCCGGTGGTCGCCATTGATGAGTTCATCGACGAGATCTTCTTGCGCCTGCGCGGGGCTCACGCCCACGAGGCCGGCTAGCATCAACGCGGTCAGGATGATTGTCGGTTTCATGGTACTACCTTCGACCGCCAGATGGCGATCGGGAGGTTACCGTACCCGGCGACACATCAATGTTGGCAGCACCCCAGGTCAATCATCACTGCAAAGCGAAGAAATGCAGGCGGTCGCCTGCGCAACTCAGTCTTCCAACAGGAAATTGACGCTGGTGGGCCAGTAGCCGCCGTGGTTGTGCTTGACGACCTTGACCTCGCGCTCGCCGGAGAGCAGCGCCGCCAGGTCTGCCGGGAGGTCGGCGCGGTACGACGGGATCTCGCCGACGCCGTGGTGCACGCCCGCGATGTCCAAGGCCTGGTGACCGGTCCACCACGCGTACTGGTTGATCAGTTCGGACTGGGTGCCGCAGCAGAAGCCGAGCAACGCGTAGACGTACGGCAGGGCCGTGATCTCACCGACGGGCACGTTGTCGACGTAGATGGTAAAGCGCGGGGGCTGGAGACCTTCCAGGTACCAGAACTCGCCCGCTTGGCCGTGGCCGCTGGTGAAGAACTCGATCACGGCGCTGGAGGGCGCGGCACCGAAGTCCACCACGGAGGCTTGCTGGCTGCCGGGGCCGCCGAGGCCGCGGGCAGTGATCGGACTGACCACGCGGTCGTACTCGGGGCGCACGACCGAAGGGGCCGGCTCGTCGAAGAACGTGAGCGTGATGGAGGCGTAGTGGCCGGCGCCGGCCCAGCTGTCAGAGCGAACCCAGACGTCGAAGGTGTCGCCGCGCAGGAGGCTGGCGTAGTTGGTGATGTCCTCGTTGAGGGTGAAGTCACCGCGCGTCGTGGTGCCGTGGAGAACCTCCGTGTTCTGCACGCCCACGATGAAGGTGCGGTCCCAGGGGTCGCCGCCGGGGTTGTTGGGCCAGGAGTGGAACTCCAGCAACACGCGCGTCCAGGGCACGTCGGGCGCGTCGACGGTGACGCGGTGGGTGCGGCCACCCCAGCCGAACAGGTAGTCCTCAACGGCCTCGATGGTGGC
>JBFJYU010000134.1:0-8326 GCA_041622435.1 Thermoplasmatota archaeon
CACCCAACAGAATCCCAATTTCGCCCCACGGAATGACGTAGGGGTAATTCAGGTCTCGAATAATTGAGAACCAAAGGCCGTAGGTCACGAGGATGGAGCACGCTAGCCCGATGGCGGCCCCCAGCGCAACGGTTGTTGTAACCTCAACCAAGAACAATCGTCGCACGTCGTTTCGGGTGTAGCCGAGGGCGCGCAGGACGCCGATTTCCTGGCGTCGTTCGAGGACACTTCGGCTAGTGACGATGCCGAGGCTCAGGACGCCGATGATGAGGCCGAGTCCGAGGAAGAGCTTCATGGCGCCCATGACTTGTCGGAAGGCTTCCTGTTCGTCGGCGACTTCCTGGATGCTGCTCTTGGCGTCGAGGCCGGCGTCGCGGTAGTTGCGTTCCAGGAGCTTGGCGGCTTCGACGGTGTCGGTGCCGGGGGCGACCTTGAACAGGTAGAGCGCCCGGGTTTGCGCGAAGATGTCCTCGACTTGGCTGGCTTCGAGGAAGATGCCGGGGAAGTGGTACTGCTCTTGCACGCCAATGATGGTGAAGGCGCGCTCCTCGTCGCCGAGGTGGATGCGCAGCGTGTCGCCGACGCCGTGGGCGAGGTCCTGGCTGCGTTCATTGGTGCTGTACTGGTAGCTCACGATGACGGCGTCGTCGCGGGTGAGCAGGGCGCGGTAGGCGTCGCGGTCGCTGGCGTAGGCGTCGTCGCGCCAAAGCAATCGGAAGTCCTGGTCGTCGATGAAGTCGGCGTCCAGGCCGTAGACGTGGTGGACGGGGGGTCCGAAGTGGCCGGTTGCCTCGCCTTCGACGGTGATGAGCTCGGGATCCATCGTTTCAAAGTCGACGAGGCGGTGTTCGGACACGACGAGGCCGGCGGGGAGCAGGCCCCGGTCGAAGGTGGCCAGGTTCTCCACGTCGAGCGTGGTTCGAGCCTCCACGTCGAAGCCGCCTGTCTGCGTGGCGGGGTCGGTTTCGAACAGGGCTCCGAAGATGCTGAAGAAGCCGATGGCGAGGATGACGATCGAGAAGATGGCGAGCGTCATGCCGGTGCGGAATTTGCGGTGCAGTGGGTAGCCGACGGCTGGCAGCGCGATGGCGCGCATTCGGCGCATCTTGGCCAGGAGGCGGCCGAGGAGGCGGGTTCCGCGCTCCCAGTGGACCACGAGAACCACCACGCAGAGTGTCAGGATGACGCCGCGAATGGGGCCCACGATGTTGGTCTCTGACGGGTTGTCGTACTCGGTGATCGTGAAGTACGTCACGGCGTAGTAGATCGCAAGCAGGGCGGCGACCAGGGGGTAGAGGCGGCGGCGGGGGAGTGTTCGCCGCAGCGCCAGGGCCAGGCCAAGCGCCACGGCTGCGGCGCCGAAGACCTGCATGCTGAACTGGCCGATGATCCAGCCGGTGACCGTGATGAAGATGCCCAGGGCCGCCAGCGGTACGCCCGCCACGACGGCGACGCGGCTGCCGCTGCGCTCCGGCTCCTCGATGCGCCGGATGGCGCGGACGATGTTGAGTCGGCTGAGGCGTCGGCTGGCGAAGAAGATGGTCGCAAACGTAAGCGACGCGCCGCCGGCGAAGGCGGCCAGGTAGGCGCCCAGGCTTGGCCTGAACGGGATGGCGGGGAACGATTGCTCCGCAGTGGCCCCAGCCACGATGGCGTTGAGGCCCGCGACCATGCCGGCGGCCAGGCCGAAGCCCAGGATGGCTCCGATGGCGGCCGCCGCGACGGCGTACAGGCTGCCCTCGAACAGGAACAGCCGCACCAGATCGCGGCGGGTGAGGCCGACGGCGCGCGCCATGCCGAGTTCGCTGCGGCGCTCCTCGGCCAGCATGGTGAAGATGTTGACGATCAGGAGCAGGCCGCTGATGATGCTGAGGCTGCCGGCAAACAACAGCAGGCTCGTGAGCAGTTGTCCGGCGTCCTCGGCGACCTCCAGGAACAAGCGCTTGTCGTCTTGCACTTGCAGGTGCGACACGGCCGGCGACGCGATGCGGTCGGGCAGACCGGCGAGCGCCGCCTCCAGCAGGGCCACGGCCGACGCGGTGCCTGCGGCACCGCTCTCGATGCCGCCGTGGTTGCTGAACTTGATGACGTTGATTTGCCCCTCGCGGCCCAGGATCTGCTGCGCCTCGTCGAGGCGGACGAACATGGTGTCGCCCAAGTCGAACTGGTCACCGCGGCCGCCGTCGGTGATGGCGATGACCTTGAAGCTGGCTTCCTCGCGGTCGCCGAAGCGGGACGTGATCTGGTCGATGCCCTCGCCGAATTCGGCTTCCAGGCTGCGCGCCCGCTCGGCCAGGCGTTGCAGGTCGTACACGGGGTACAGCACGACGGCGGCGCCCTGGTAGTCCACGTCGGCCGCCACGGGCCAGCCGGAGCTGACGGTGATTTGCCACTCGCCGGGCTCCAGGGTCTCACCCGCGGGCGCCGTAACGTTGAGCCACGACGGAATCACGGGGGAGCCGATGGGGGGAATCTCGCCCTGGTAGGTGGTGCCGTCCGGCGCGGTGGCCGTCGCGACGAGCTGGGTCGTCGGCGGCAGACCCTGGGCGAGGAAAGGATTCCAGCCGAGCACCACGACGATGCGGGAAGCGCCGTCCTCCACGGTGATGTCCCAGGTGTCGCCGACGGGCGGCAGGCCCGCGTCCAGCAGGCCCAGCGTCGGGTTGGCGGACACGAGGAGCGTCCCCTCCAGCACGTTGACCTCCGGCAGCAACGGGTCCATCGGGCGCGTGTACGCCACCTCGATCGTGTCGCCGGGCCTGACCTCCAGTTGCTCGGCGAGCCCCTGGGTGATGATCGCCTGACCCACGCCTAGGCCCCGCGCATCGGTGCGACCCGACTGGGCTCCGACGGCGCCGGCGCTCAACTCGAAGTCACCGAAATCGGCGTCGAGGGCGGGGTCGAAGCCGATCATGGCCACGCGTGGTTCGAACAGGTCGGTGCGTGGATTGGTCGCCGCCAATTCCCAGATGACGTTGGGGGCGATGCCGTCGAATTGGTCGGCGACTTCCGGGTCGCCGCGCAATTCGTGCAGCACCGATTCGGGGTAGAATGGGTACCCTTCGAGGTGGACGGTCTCGTCCACGTGGCCCAAGGCGTCGAACACGGCGCCCCGAATCGCGAAGCCGGCCGAATCGCCGGCCACCAGGGCGCTGCTAATGATGGCGGTTCCAACCATCAATCCGGCGATGACGGTGGCCGTCTGGCGTGGCCGCCGGGCAGCGTTGCGGGCCGCCATGCGAAACAGGATCGGCCGGCGGATCGCCTGGATTCCCACGGCCACGGCGCAGAAAACGGCGAACGCCAACAGCGTCCACGTGACGGCTCCCAGCGCCACGCCTTAGCGCCTCCGTGCCGCCGCGAGTTGCAGGGGCTTGCCGGCGCCCGGCTCCACGCTGCGGATGCGCCCGGACTCCATCGTCACGATGCGGTGGCAGCTCTCGGCGATCGCCGAGTCATGGGTGACGATCACGTACGTCTGGCCGCGCTCCCTGTTGAGTCGGTGCAGCAGATCAAGGATCTCCTGGCCGTGCTCGGTGTCCAGATTGCCGGTGGGCTCGTCGGCCCACACGATGGCCGGGTTGTTGACGAGGCTGCGCGCGATGGTCACGCGCTGCTGCTGGCCGCCGGACAACTCCTTGGGCTTGTGATCCACGAAGTCGGCGAGGCCAACGCCGGCCAGCGCGCTCTGGGCTCGCTTGGCCGCCTGCGCCGGCTCGACGCCCGAGACCAGCAGCGGCAGTTCCACGTTCTCCAGGGCCGTCAGCACGGGCAACAGGTTGAACGACTGGAAGATGAAACCCATGCGGCGGCTGCGCAGCCGGGTCCGCTCGGCGTCCGTCATGCGGCTGACGTCCTTGCCCTCAAGCAGCACGCGGCCGCCGGAGATGTCGTCGAGGCCGCTGAGGCAGTTGAGCAGCGTCGTCTTGCCGCAGCCGCTCGGTCCGACGACCGCCAGCATCTCGCCGCGGCGCACTTCGAGGTCGATTCCCTTGAGCGCCTCGACGCGCAGGCGCCCCGACTCGTACACCTTGGCAACACCCTGGGCGGCGGCGATGGCTTGGGTCACGGTTGCGTCGATGGGTAGGCTGGGATAACGGTTGTTGCACGGGTGCAACGGTTGGGTGCCGCCGGTTGCGGGGGCTGCGGCGCTGGGCGCGGGCGCGGGGCGCCGTTTCTTGCGGCCGCAAGAGGAAATTTAGACCCCCCGAATCCTTATTACAGCGATGCAAGTCGGCTGCACCCACATGACCGGCCTAACGCTCTCCCTGCGCAACATCGCACGCTACGTTCGCGACGTCGACGCCAGCGTCCCCCTCTACACCGCCCTCGGCTTCGATGTGGTCCGCGAGGCCGGCGACATGGTGGTCCTCCAGCACCACGACGGCCTGCAACTGGTCCTGCACCGCTGGGACGAGCGGCCCACCACCATGCTGGACACCGCCATCGGCTTCACGATCAGTGGCGATGTCAACGACCTCGACACCCACCTGCAAGCCGCCGGCTGGACGGTCCTGCGCCGCCCCCATGAGAGCGACGTTGGCTACTTCATCATCTACGGCGACCTGGACGGCAACCCGATCAACCTGGTCGGCAAGCCGCAAAACCAGGCGCCCCCCGCCGGCACCGTCCGGCTGGTGCTGGAGGACGGCGAGGCCAAGGCCGTTCCCGCCGACGCCAAGGCCTGAGGATGTCGGATCCTGACCCGGTCCGGGCCGTCGGCCCGCTGCACGTCCACGGCGCCAGGCGCTTGGTCGGCAAGACCCTGATCCTGGCCATCACGACCCTCGGCATGATCCCCGTGCTGCTCTGGCGCAGCGAGTTCGCCGCCACACTGTACCTCGCCCTGCTAGTCTTCATCCACGTCGCCGGCCTCGTCGTTCTCGCCTGGGGCGTCAAACGCCACCACATCGCCCCCACCAAACGGGGCCTGGGTGGCCGCCTCATCGGCCTGGCCGTCCTGATCGCCCTGCTTGCATTCGCGGCAAAGGGCATCCAGGACCCCACGACGGGCGCCGTCTTCTGGGCCAGCCTGTTCGCCGTGTGGGCCCTCCACAGCGCGGGCGTCATCATGATGCACGTGCGCACCCACCGGGAACAAGCAGCGCTGAGGTAGCGGCGGTCGGCTCCTTCACGGGCGCCGGGCGCGCGCCATGGCCACCGCGACGAGAGCGATCACGACGGCGCCCGCGCCAGCGCCTGCACCTGGGGATTCCTGCTCCTCGCCGTCGGCTTCCGCCGCGTCGGTCGGCGCCGCCTCAACGGGCCGCGTCACGTGGACAAAGAGTTGGCTCTCCAGGCTCTTGTCCTGGCTGCCCTGGCGGTACTCAATGAGCGCCCGGATGGGCACGCGGCCGGGTTCGGCGTCGGGGCCGACCACCACGTGGAGTTCCTGTTCGCTGCGGCCGCCCGCAGGCACCGGCTGGTGCCCGGGCACCCACGTGTAATTCCAACCCTCGGGAACCTCGGCCGTCGCAAACGGGTGCCCCTCGCCGCCGCCCGTGTTTTCCATGCGCATGCGGAACACGGCAGTCTCGCCGGGGGCCGCCATGGCAGACGACTCCTCGAACGTCATTTGCAGGATGGGCAGGCCGTCGCTGATGGTGCCGCCCGCCACGCTGGAGCCGATGTGGATCTCCTTCACGGCCACGTTGCCGTTGATGTCGGTGCCGATGACACGGATGATGTCGGCGTCGGTCATGGCACGCTTCGTCCACACGAGTCCGGGGCCGTACAGGGGGCCGCACGTGTGGACCGGGCTCGGGAGCGAGCAGGGGGCCGCGACCTGTGCGAATAGCCCCTGCGGGCCGGCGTCGGGGATGTTGTCCTGGTCCCATTGCGGCCGCTCGGCCCATTCCTCCATTTCGCCGGTGACATCCTCGCCATTGAGTTCGATGGTGAAATTGGTCAGGGGCTCGTTGAATTCCACCGCGAATCCTTCGATCGGGCGCGCCGCGCCGTCGCCGGGCAGGATGATGGGCCACGGCATGGTGAAGTCGCGTTCGACGGCCGACGGATCGTCGGGGCAGCCACCCTCCGGCGGGTTGCCGCAGTTGTCCAGGCGCACGATGCCCCAGAACCGGGCCACCTCGGCGCCGCTGGCGTCGTAGCCGTGCACCGCGACGCCCAGGTCCGCCTGGGGCGACGTTTGTCCGTTCGAGTTGATGGCGATGAAGAAGCCGTCCGACTTGTCCTGGTCCAACGCGTACCCCTCGGCGTACACGCCGGTCGCCCACGCCGCCGGCGGCAGGGCGCAGATTTCTTCGCCAACAGGAGTGCCCACGCCGAAACTGAGCCCAAAGGCCTCAATCTCGTCCGCCCGCTCGCCGATGACCTGGAACTGCACCAGCAGCCGCCCCGAGACGTGGAAGACGCCGTGGTTGTCGGCCGTGATGTCGGGGTTGCGAATGAACAACTCAAGGCCCTCGCCGCACGACTGGACCGCCTGGCCCGCGCCCGGCGGGACGGCGAGCAGGAGGGCGAGCAGACACAGGGTCCAGAAGCGAAACACGCGCGAAGGAGCGGGCCCGGCGGCGACAAAGCTTGCGGTGCCACGCTCGCCCTCGGCGCCGCCAGCCACCGGGCCGCAATCTCCTCGCCGGCCCTTACAGTCTCAGCAGAACCTTGCCCACGTTGCGCCGCTCGTGGATGTAAGCGTGCGCCCCGGCCGCATCCTCCAGCGGGAACACGCGGTCGATGCGGGGCCCCGCAAGCCGGCCCTCAGCGATGTCGGCGAGGATCCGTTGGCCCGGCGCCAGGAGATCGACGCCGTCGTCCCACAAGTGCAGCAGGTGCAGGCCCGACAGGGTCCGGTTGTGGCGAACCATGGGCGGCACCGCCACGTGCATGCGTGCCCACAGCGCCGCCGCCCGCAACAGGTTGCGCCGCGGGCCGATCATTTCGGAGCCACCGAAGCTCACCACGCGCCCCCGTGGAGCCAGGCATTCCAGCGACTGGTGCAGGTTGCGCCCGCCCACGGCGTCGAGCACGCAGTCGATGCCCCGGGCGGCCTCAAGCTGCTCCGGCCACGGCGCCGCACGGTAATCGATGGCGGCCTCGACGCCGAGGCTCTCCAGGAAGCGGCACTTGTCCGGTCCGCCAGCCGTCGCCACCACGGGGCAGCCATGGCGCAGCGCGAGGTCGATGGCGGCCATGCCCACGCCGCCCGCGCCGCCATGGATCAGAACCCGCTCGCCGGGGCGAACGCGCGCCTGCTCGTGCAACGCCATCCACGCTGTCAGGTACGTGACGGCGAACCCGGCGGCGGTGTCCAGGGATACCTTGTCTGGCACCCGCATGATCTGGTCGACGCCCAGCGTGGCGTGACTCGTGTAGCCCCCGAAGCGCGTCGCCGCGGCAACCCGGTCCCCGACGGCGAAGCCCGGCGCATCCGGCCCCACAGCGGCCACCGTGCCCGACAACTCAAAACCGGGCACGAACGGCAGTCGGGGGGCCGCCTGGTACAGGCCCACCCGCTGCATCAGTTCGGCAAAGTTGACGCCAGCAAACGCCACTTCAATCTGAACCTGGCCCGGGCCTGGTGGTGCCGGCTCGAAGGGCGTTGCCGCGAGTACCTCTGGACGGCCGTGGCGTTCGAGGAGGATGCGTTGACCCTGCTGCTTCACGCCCCGCTACCGGTGCTAGGATGGTTCACGGTACCGGCCCTACGTCGCGCAGCCCAGCGCCCACATCGCGACCTGCTTTCAGCCGCCCGCCGGCGGGTTGCTGCAATCCGTGTGCCCCAACGGCGGCGGGTCGCAGGACTCGTGGTCGGGGTGGTCGGGGTCGCATTGGGGGTGGCTGGCTTCGGCTGGCGCGCCGGCGACGGCGACGAACACGGCGGTGAGGGCGACGGCCAAGGCTGTGGCTTGCATCGGTGAGGGCGGAAGGAGGGAGGGAAAGAGGGTTGTGCGGCTGCACCCGCAGAGGCAACGGCGCGGATTCAGCCCAGACGGCCCGGCGGGTCCAGCGAGTAGCTGACCCCCTCGGTCGTCGCGTCAACGCGCACCAGGGCCGGCATGGAACCCGCGGACATCGGCCACGAGTAGCCCCACGAGCAGCCGCTGCTGGTGCTCGACTGGTGCGTCTCCACACGGCCCAGGCTCAGGAGCTGCCCGTTGACCGCGCTGAGCACGGCGAAGCTGGAATCGTCGGCGCCGTCGAAGCAGGACTCGACGGCCGACCACGTCATGCTGTACACATTGGTGAACCACCCCATACCGGGCCACGCAGACCAGTGGACAATCCGGGCGTGTGGCACCTGCCAGAAGTAGGTGTCCTGCATGACGCCTGCGGGCACCTGGGTTTCGGGCAACTGGTCCAGCCC
>JBFJYU010000135.1:0-8311 GCA_041622435.1 Thermoplasmatota archaeon
CACCGTCTTTGAGGGCGACCCGGACTGGTCGGCGACCGCCATCGCTTCGTAATCCCACCGAACACAGCTTTGCCTCCTTTTCCGGTTTTTTTGCTGCCCTGGCGCCCGCGAGTGGGCGTCGGGTCCGCTCAGGGTGATCGTGTGTGCAGACTGGGAGTACCCGTCCATCCAGGATGGAGCCGCGCAAGTCTTCGTGACCACGTTTGAAGGCGTGGGAATGTCTGGGAATTTCACGGCCGTGGCGTAGGCTAGGTGGCCTGATGGCGCGAGCGCGTCGATGCGTGCGCGCGGGCGCAGCGCGGCCAGCGGCCAGTGCTTTCGGGATGGGGTCGCCGGCCATTTTGGGCGCCGCCCGGATGCGTGCCCCTGGCCAGCGCGCCCCACTCGACCTCAGGGTTAACATGTTCACCACAAAGGGATAAGTACGGGTTGCGGTGGGCAACCTTGTGACCCGACCCGCTGCTGCCCCCGCCGCCAGCCAGCGCACCAGTTCGACCCCCGCGAACGCCGCCTCGACCAACCACCAGGCGGCCGGGGCAGACCCCATCACGCGCCTGCGGGAACGGCGCGCCCAAGCCCAGCAGGGCGGCGGCGCGGCCCGCATCGAGGCGCAGCACGCCAAGGGCAAGTACACCGCGCGCGAACGCGTGGACCTGTTGATGGATGCCGGCACGTTCGTCGAATTGGATCCCTACGTCCGAACGCAGTCCAGCAATTTCGGGCTGGACCGGAACAAGTTCGACGGCGACGGCGTCGTCACCGGCTACGGGTACGTCGAGGGCCGCCTCGTTTACGTCTACTCGCAGGACTTCACGGTGCTCGGCGGCAGCCTCGGCGAACAAACCGCCAAGAAGATCTGCAAGGTGCTCGACCTGGCCGTCAAGAACGGCGCGCCCGTCATTGGGTTCAACGACTCCGGCGGCGCGCGCATCCAGGAGGGCGTCGCGGCGCTTGCGGGGTACGGCGACATTTTCTTTCGCAACGTGGCGGCCAGCGGCGTGGTGCCCCAGATTTCGGTCATCGTGGGCCCGTCGGCCGGCGGCGCGGTGTATTCGCCGGCGCTCACCGACTTCATCATCATGACCGACGACACGAGCCACATGTTCGTGACCGGCCCCGATGTCGTCAAGACGGTGACGGGGGAGGAGGCCAGCCAGGAGGAACTCGGCGGCTCGTCGGTGCACACGGTCAAGTCCGGCGTCGCCAGCTTCAGCGGCCTGGACGAGGACGACACGATCCTGCTCATTCGCAAGCTTCTCACGTACATCCCCAGCAACAACCTGGGCGACCTGCCCGTGGTCGAACCCACCGATGACCGGTTCCGCATGGACCCGGAGCTGGAAGCGCTGGTGCCCGCCGAACCCAACAAGCCGTACGACATGCGGCGCGTCATCGAGCGCGTGATGGACAGGGACACGTTCTTCGAGGTTCAGCCCCGCTGGGCACAGAACCTCGTCGTCGGATTCGCTCGCCTGGACGGCCACCCCGTCGGCGTCGTCGCCAACCAGCCCGCCGTGCTCGCTGGCGCCTTGGACATCGAGGGCAGCGTCAAGGGAGCCAAGTTCATCCGGTTCTGCGACTCGTTCAACATCCCCATCGTGAGCTTCATCGACGTGCCCGGCTTCCTGCCCGGCCTCGGCCAAGAGCACGGAGGCATCATCCGCAACGGCGCCAAGCTCCTCTACGCCTACTGCGAGGCGACGGTGCCCAAGCTGGCCGTTACCACCCGCAAGGCGTACGGCGGCGCGTACATCGTCATGTCCAGCAAGCACGTCGGCAGCGACGTCAACTTCGCGTGGCCGGCCGCCGAAATCGCCGTGATGGGTGCCGGCGGCGCCGTCGAGATCCTGCACAAGCGGGAACTCAGCCGCCTCGCCGCGGACGACCCCGGCGCGGCGCTGGCCCTCAAGGCCAAGTTCACCCAAGATTACCAGGAAGCCTTCGCGCACCCCTTCGTCGCCGCCGAACGGGGTTGGATCGACGACGTGATCGAACCCACGGAGACCCGCCCGCGCCTCATCTCGGCCCTGTGGCCCCTGATCAACAAGCGGGAAAACGTGCCCAAGCGAAAGCACGGGTTGACGCCGCTCTAGGCCTCGCCTGCAGCGCCCCTGGCCCCGTGCCTCCCGTCGCCCCATCCGCCGCCTCCACCACGCCCTTCAAGAACCGCCTCCGGTGCCCAACCTACCCCCCGCCCATGTCCCCCGAAACCGTCTCCCGTGAGCCCATCGCCATCGTCGGCCTCGGCTGCGTCCTCCCCGACGCGCCGGATGTCGAGTCCTTCTGGCACAACCTAGAGTCCGGTCGCAACAGCATCCGCGAGGTGCCCCACGACCGCTGGGACCCCGCACTTTACTACAGCCCGGACAAGCAGCCGGACATGACGTACGCCAAGATCGGCGCGTTTGTGTCCGATGATGCGTTCAGCGGGCTCGATTTCCGCCTGCCACCCAAGGCGGCGGAACAGGTGGACCGCAGCCAGCGCTGGGCGCTTGCGGCGACCCGCCAGGCGATGCTTGACGCGGGCCTTGCGACCGGTATCAAGGGCGACCAGGGGCGCGACTTTGACCGGGACCGCTGCGCGGTGATCGTGGGCAACGCCATGGGGGGCGAGTCCAACAAGATCGCGACCAAGCGGCTGTTTTGGCCCGAGGCGCGCGCGGCGATGGAGGCAGACACGATTTTCAGCGCCCTGCCCGCCGCCGATCGCGACGCGATCCTGGACCGTGCGGAGGAGCGGTACAAGTCCACGACGCTGCCGGTGACCGAGGACACGATGCCGGGCCACCTGAGCAATGTGGTCGCGGGCCGCATCGCCAACGCGTTCGACCTCGGCGGCAAGAACTTCACCACCGACGCGGCGTGCGCCAGCAGCCTCGCGGCCCTTGACGCCGCCATCGACACGTTGCGCGACGGCCAAGCGGACTTGGTCGTCTGGGGCGGCACGGACCGCTCCATGGACGTGACGCCGTACGTGCAGTTCAGCGCCATCGGCGCCCTCTCCCCCGACGGCAGCAGGCCCTTCGACGCCGCCGCCAACGGGTTCGTCATGGGCGAAGGTTGCGCCATGTTCATCCTCAAGCGCCTGAGCGACGCCGAGCGCGACGGCGACCGCATCCACGCGGTCGTCCGGGGCGTCGGCGGCTCCAGCGACGGCAAGGGCAAGGGCATCACGGCGCCCAACCCGAAAGGACAGGTGAAGGCGGTGCGCCGAGCGTACGAGAACGCCGAAGTGGATCCGTTCACGATTGGCTACCTGGAGGCCCACGGCACCAGCACCCCCGTCGGCGATCCCGTCGAGCTCACCAGCGTCATCGAGGCCTACCGGGACCTGTCGGCGACCCCCGCGGCGCCGGGCGCGATTCGTGTCGGGTCGGTCAAGAGCAACATCGGCCACCTCAAGGCGGCCGCCGGCGCCGCTGGCATCCTCAAGGCGGTTCTCGCGCTGGAGCGCGGGCGCATCCCCGCCAGCATCAACGTCCGCGAACTGAACCCCCGCATCGACTGGGCCACGAGCCCCTTCGCTGTGGCCACCGACGCTGTGGACTGGCCCCGCCCCGCGGGCCACCCCCGCCGCGCCGCCGTCAGCAGCTTTGGCTTCGGCGGAACCAACTTCCACGTCGTCTTGGAGGAGCACGTGCCCGGCGCCCTTCGCCGCGCCGAGCCCGCCTCGCAGGCTTCGGCCGAGCCAGCCCCCGCCCCTGTGTCGGCCCAGCCCTTCGATGGCCAGGCGTTCCAGGCCGCCATGGCCGCGGGCGCCGCAACCCTGGAGGCGGAGCCGCTGGTCCTTGCCGCCAGCCAGGCGGCCCAGGCGGCCAGCCTTGAGGCGCCGACGTTCCCGGAATCCGGCTCGGGCCCGCGCCTGCGGGACCTGTACCAGCCGCTCACCGCCGCCGGCCTCGTCGCCGACGAACGCGTCGGCCTGGCATGCGCACCCGGCGACGTCCGCAAGAAGCTGGACCTGGCCCGCAAGGCCGCCAGCAACCCGGCAGCCGCGAAACTGGCGTTCAACCAGGGCGTCTTCCTGGGCCGTGGCACCCCGGCCGGGCGCGTCGCGTTCCTCTTCCCGGGCCAGGGGACCCAGTACGTCGGCATGGGCCGCGAACTGGCCGCCAAATACGAGGTCGTGCGGCGAACCTTCGAGGAAGCCGACACGGTTCTGGAAGCAGAAATCGGTTGCCGCCTGACGGACGTCCTGTGGCCCGCCGGTGGCCCCGACGAGCAGGCCGCCGCAGCCGAGAAACTCAAACTAACAGAATTCACGCAACCGGCCGTTCTTGCGATGGACGTGGCCATCCTGCGGCTGCTTGAGCAGTGGGGAATGCGCCCCGACGTGGTGGCCGGCCACAGCCTCGGCGAGTACGGCGCGCTGGTCGCCGCCGGCGTCCTCAGCTTCCCGGACGCCCTGCACGCGGTCGCCGCCCGAGGCCGCGAAATGGCCCACGTGGACGTCCAGGATCTGGGCGGCATGGCGAGTGTGGCCGCCGACTGGCCCACCGTCGAGGCGGGTCTTGCTGGCGTGGACGGCTACGTGCTTCCCGCCAACAAGAACTGCCCCAGCCAGACCGTCATCGCGGGGGACACCCCGGGCCTGGCCAACGCCGTCGCCCAACTGCGCGGCAAGGGGCTCGATGTGCAGGAGCTACCTGTTAGCGCGGCCTTCCACTCCGCGATCGTCGCACCGGCCAGCACGCCGCTTCGCAAGGTGCTGGAGCGCCTCGACGTGCGGGCGCCGCAAGTGCAGGTGATCAGCAACGTCGGCGCCGCCGACTACCCCGCCGAACCCGACGCCATCCGGGACAACCTGGCCGTCCAGGTCGCCAGCCCCGTGGAATGGATCGACACGATCGAACGCATGCACGCCGAGGGCGTGACGACGTTCATCGAGGTCGGCCCCAAGCGCGCACTGACCGGCTTCGTCTTGGACATCCTCAAGGACCAGCAGGGCGAGATCGCGGCGTTGTGCAGCGCCCACCCGAAGAAGGGCGAAACTCAACAAATCAACGAATTGTTTGCCTTCCTGGGCGCCGCCGGGTTCCAGCCGCGCCTCGCCCCGCTCGACGACCCGGACGTCTACACGCAGTCCTTCCGGAACCCCCGGGCGGCCTTGGGCGGCGAAATCGCCGCCCCGCCGGCGGCAGTCGAGGTTGTGACGCCGGGTGCCCCAGCCCCCGAAGCCCGCGCCGAGCGCCTGGACCGCCTGTCCGCCATCGCTGACAACCTCAAGGCGCTCATTGACCTGGAACGCCGACCCCCCACCATCGTGACTGCGTCCCAGGCCCCTCGGCCCGATGGGACCCGCGCCTTTGGCGAGCATGACTTGCAGGCGGCCGTGCGAGCCGAACTGGACCGGCTGGGAATCAGTCCCGACCCGGTCGTGGTCAGCGGCATCAGTGTCGGCCTGCCCGGCACGCGCAAGGACCTGTTTGCGCCCGACAACTGGGATCGCATCCTGCGCGGCGAGAACCTCATCGGCGAGGTTCCCGAGCCGGAGAAGATCAAGCTGGCCGGCAAGAACATCGTCCGACTCGTCAAGGGCGGCGACGGCTCCGCCAACTTCCAGGTGGTCAGCGACATCGCCCAGGTGATCCAGTTGGCCGGCCGCCGCGGCGGCTTCGACATCGCCGACTGGGGCGTCGACGCGGACCTTGCCGGGGCACTCGATTGCACGTTCCAGTACGCCATCGCCGCCGGCCTTGAGGCCCTGCGCGACGCCGGCATCCCCCTGCAGCGCACCTACCGCGCTACCAGCACCGGCGGCCACCTGCC
The DNA here is from genome assembly GCA_041622435.1 of Thermoplasmatota archaeon. GTDB lineage: Archaea > Thermoplasmatota > E2 > JACPAO01 > JAHFTW01 > JBFJVP01. Next base: position 5,770 of record JBFJYU010000135.1, read on the forward strand.
GACGGATTGGCGCTTGCCGGCCAGCCTGCGCGACGAGACGGGCATCGTGTTCGCCAGCGCGTTCCCCGGCTACGACAACCTGGTCGGCGAGATCAGCCGCCACCTGGCCGACAAATACGCCGGCCGCAGCCTGGACGAACTCCAAAGCCTCTACGCCGAACTGCTCGACATCGTGACGGACCCCGATGCACGGGGGCGCCTGCAACACGCCTTCGACCGCGAATTCGAGCGCCTGCAGGATGTCCTTCCCGGCCACGGCGCCGCACGCTACGAGTTCAACCGGAAGTTCCTCTTCAGCGTGCTGTCCATGGGGCACAGTCAGTTGGCGCAGTTCATCGGCGCCCGCGGCCCCAACACGCAGGTCAACGCGGCGTGCGCCAGCACCACGCAGGCCATCGCCATCGCCGAGGACTGGATTCGCACCGGCCGCTGCCGCCGTGTTCTGGTGGTCGGCGCCGACGACGTAACCAGCGACAACCTGTTCGAATGGATCGGAGCCGGTTTCCTCGCCAGCGGCGCCGCCACCACCAAGGCCCGCGTGGAGGACGCGGCCCTGCCGTTCGACCGCCGCCGCCACGGCATGATCGTTGGCATGGGCGCCGTCGGCCTGGTCGTTGAGGCCGAACCCGAGGTCGAAGCCCGTGGCATGCGGCCCATCGGGCGCCTGCTCGGCAGCCTCGTCGCCAATTCCGCCTACCACGGCAGCCGGCTGGATGTCGAGCACATCGCGCAGTGCATGGACCGGCTGGTGCAGCGCGGCCTCGGGGCCGCGTCACGCCCGGGGGCAGCACCCCTGACGGCCGCCGACATCGCCGCCGAGACCGTCTTCGTTTCCCACGAGACGTACACCCCCGCCCGGGGAGGCAGCGCCTCGGCCGAAATCCACGCGCTTCGCCGCGCCTTCGGCCCCGCCGCCAACCAGGTCGTCATCGCCAACACCAAGGGCTTCACGGGACACCCGCAGGGAGCCGGCGTGGAGGACGCCATCGCGCTGAAGTGCCTGCAACGCGGCCAGGTGCCGCCGATTGCCAACTTCAGCGAGGCCGACCCTGAACTCGGCGATCTGAACCTGTCCCAGGGCGGCGCGTACCCGGTGCGCTACGCCCTGCGTTTGGCCGCCGGCTTCGGCAGCCAGGTCGCCATGACCCTGTTCGAACTCGTGGCCCGTGAGGATGAGCGCGTGGCCAACCAGGCCGGCTACGACGCCTGGCTGGCCCAAGTCAGCGGCGTTGCCGGCGCGAGGGTCGAAGTGGCCAACCGCACGCTGCGCATCGTGGACCTGGGTCCGCCGCCGCGCGCGGCCGCATCGGCCCCCCAGCCGGAGGCGCTCGCCCCGGCACCCGCGACGCCACCCGCGCCCACGCCCACGGCCGCGCCGATCCCGGCGCCCGTCGCGCTCGACGCGCCCGCCAACGCTCCGCAGACCGGCGAAGCGGAAGTCCTTGCGCGACTCCTCGATCTGGTCGCCGAGAAGACCGGCTACCCCATGGACATGCTCGACCCCGAGCTTGACATGGAGGCCGACCTCGGCATCGACACCGTCAAGCAAGCGGAAATCTTCGGCGAAATCAGGTCCTCCTACGACTTGGAGCAGGAGGAGGGCATGCAAATCAAGGACTACCCGACGCTCAGGGCGGTCGCCGGCTACGTGTCATCGCGGCGGTCCCCCGCCCCGGCGGCTCCGGCAGCCTCCCCTGTTGAGGTGGAGCCGTTGCCCGTGGCGTCCGCGTCCCGCTCGGCCAGCAACGGCCACGCGTCCGATGTGCTGGCCCGCCTCCTGCATCTCGTCGCCGAGAAGACCGGCTACCCGATCAACATGCTCGACCCAGAACTGGACATGGAGGCAGACCTCGGCATTGACACCGTCAAGCAGGCCGAAATCTTTGGCGAGATCCGCTCGGCGTACGACCTGCCCCAGGAGGAGGGCATGCAGATCAAGGATTACCCCACCCTGCAAGCGGTCGCCGACTACGTTGCTTCGCGCCTGGCGCCCAGCGCCCCACCGTCGGTGACGATGGCGGCGACCGCCACGACCAGCGACGCGCCGGCCCAGCCACGCGCTGAGTCGCGCCCGGCGGCCACCGACGGCGATGTCCTGGCTCGCGTCACGCAACTGGTCGCCGAAAAGACCGGCTACCCGGTGGACATGCTCGAACCCGACCTGGATCTGGAAGCCGACCTGGGCATTGACACGGTCAAGCAGGCCGAACTGATTGGCGAGGTGCGCGAGGCGTACGGGATCCCGCCCGTGGAGGGCCTCCAGCTCAAGGATGTCGCCACGCTCAGCGCGGTGGCCAACTTCGTCGCCAGCCACACGGCCCCGGCCGCCCAGGGCGCACCCGAGGCGCCCACCGCGCCCACCGCACCCACCGCCGGCGGCCACGGCGACGACCCGGAACCGGAAACCGACGCCCCCGCCGACGAACCGGGCCCCATGATTTTCCGCCGCGTTCCGGTGCTCCGGCCCCAGCCGCTCCCCGAGCAGACGCGCGACTGCCCCGAAGGCACCGTGCTTGTCGTCGGCGACCCCGATGCCGCCTAC
>JBFJYU010000136.1:0-8266 GCA_041622435.1 Thermoplasmatota archaeon
AAGGGCTCGACGAGATATTAAGCGGTGGTGGTCTCGCGTCAGGCGCCCGCAGGCCAACGGCTGCGAATGCCGAACGACGAGCCGGGGCAGGCCTTCCGCATGGCTCCATTGCAATCCAATCCGCCGCCACCAGCGGCCTCCGCATGAACCCCGACGGGGGTTACGGTCCCCAGAAGTAGTCGGTCGCCGCCAGCGGGCTTGCCTCGCTGCGAACGTACGTCAGCTGCTCTTCGTTGCCGTCGGGTCCGGGGGTGCCGTGTTGCTTGGAGTAGGCGACGTGGATGGCGCCGTCGGGCCCGATGTCGGTTTGCAGGAAATCCAGCAACTCGCGGCCCAGTACGCCCACGAACACCGGCTCGGGGTCTGCGATGACCCAGTCCCAGCGCGGCTCATCGGCGTTCGCCTGGCGGCTGGCGGCCACGTGGACGAACCACTCGGAATCGGGGCCGACGGCTGAGTCGGCGGTGCCGTACCACGCCACGGCCATCGCGCCGTCGGCGCCGGCCGCGATCCACGGCATCCGATGGGTACCAGGGGCGCTCACCCTGACGATCTCATCGGACCAGACGCCGTCGGCGCCGCGCCAGGTGTACATGATGGCGCCGCCGCGGGCCTCGGCCAGGTACAGGTTGCCGGCCTCATCGTAGGCGCCAACGGGGTATGCGCCGTCCCCGCTGGGCAGCGTGCTCGCCTCGGATTTCCACGTCTCGCCGCCGTCGCGGGAGCAGTCCACGCGGCGGTTGCCGCCGTCGTCCCCGCCGAACAGGCAGATTTCCTTGCCGGGCCAGATGGCAACGTTGCCCAGCGCATACGGCACCGAGTGAATGGCGTCCGGGCTCCACGTGGCGCCGGCGTCGGTGCTCTTGTACACCCGCGTGCCCAGCAGCGCGTTGCCGGTGTTGTAGACGTAATACAGCGTCCCGTCGCCTTCGGCGCGGATCCAGTCCCGGTCCACCAATGGCGGCGCCGGCCACTTGGTGTGGCGCACGAAGGCGCCGTCGGCGTCCCACACGGTCACCTGGAAGCTCGCCGCCAACTCGATGTCTGCGAAGTAGACGCGGCCCACCTCGTCGACCGCAAAGTCCCCCTCGATGCCAAACGCTTCCCGCACGCCACCCGGCGTCGCAAGGGGCTGGAACGTCTGGCCGCCGTCGCGGCTCGCGTACACCGGGGGTGCCACGGTGAGGCAGCACACGCCGCTCACGTAGATCGTGCCGGCGCCGTCCACTTCGACACTCGGCTCGCCGAGACCGCAGTCGCCGTCGTCAAGGGAGTCCTGGCAACTGGTGCCGGCGGCTCCGACCCGGGCCACGCTGCCTAGGTCAATGGCCGGGCGGAACTCCAGCGCGGGTTTGCGCGAGTACGGGTCTTCGGTGCTCGGCGTGTCCTCCACGCAGCCGGCGAGGCCGGCCAACAGGATGATCGCAATGGCGATGAAGCGCATGATGGGCCGACGCCGGGTCGGGGGTTTCAAGCTTGCCGGTCACAGGCCGCCGGCCGGGGTGGGGCTGGGTCCCCGCTGGTCCCGGTGGCCAGGTGGGGGGAGGGGCATGGCGGCGGGGATGAGGCGTGGATGAGGCGGGTTTGCGGGCCTCGGGCGCCTTGGCTTTTGGGCGCGGGGGGCCAAAGGGACCAAGTCCTATGGGGAAAAGCGGCCTGTTTATCTTCCGGCCGCACGAAGTTCAACCCCCCGCGCCGGGCGGAGCTATCGTGCAACCTACCCCCCAGGACCTGAGCCTAGCCACGGTAACGTTCGTGGCGAGCATCATCTACATCGCCGTTGGCGTACTGTTTCTGCGCCGGCACGTGGACCCGCAGGCGCGCTTGGCGCAGTACGGCTTCTCCGCCTGGTGGCTGGCGCTGGGGATGGTCGGCATCATCAGCCTCCCCCTGGGGCTCGGGTTGAACCTGCCAGACGCCGGTCTAACGGTGTGGCGCATCTTCCTCTACACGTTCTTCCCCGCCCTGTTTCTCGGCCTCGGTGGCCTCGTCTATTACCTCGCCTACCTCTATTCTGGCAACGCGCGGCTCAGGTTTCCCATCCTGGTCTTCTACGTCCTGCTCACCGCCCTGCTGGTGTGGCTGATCGAAGGCTTCTCGCCGCACTTGGGCATCAACGAGGAAGGAGAGACCGATGTCCTGTTTGAGCCGGAACAGCCACGATGGGCATCCCTGCTGTTCAGCATGGCGCTCGTGCTGCCGCCGCTGGCCGCTTCCGGCGCGTACCTGATGCTGTACCGGCGCGTGGATCGCCGCGAGGAACGCTACCGCATCCTGCTCGTCGGCGGTGGAATCCTCCTGTGGTTCGGTTACAGCCTGCTCAACACGATCCTGAGCTTCGCCGCCCAAACGGAAAACGAGCCGAGTTTTGGCTCACAAATGGTCGGAGCGCTGCTGGGTTTGGCTTCCTCAACCCTGGTTCTCCTGGCCTTCTGGCCGCCGCGACGTATCCGCCGCTGGCTCGAGGCCAACTCACGGAGCTGAGCGGTGCCGGCTCCCTGCCGCGGCGCCGCACGCCCCGCCCCCCGCTGGGAGCAACCCTGACAAGGGCCTTCGGGCCGCCGCACCGGGGGAAAAACGGTCCGGCACGCCACGACAAGTAACCCCGGCGCCGATGGGTCGCCATGGCGGGCGCCCGGGCGAGTGGTTGGACCCTGTTGGCCGGCGTCGCCGCGGTCCTCGCCCTCCCGGGCCTTGCGGCCCACGTGCCGTCATTCGATGTCGCGGGGTCGACGCCGGCCACTGCCTTCGTGGTCGAGGACCCCGACAAATCATGGGTTTTCTACGACGAAGTTGGGTCCGTGGGCCGGCACTGGTTCCGCTTTGACGCCGCGGCCGGGCAGGAGCTGACATTGAGCATGCACGTTCCGCCCAAGGCCCGCAGCGCGCCGTCGCTCTGGCTCCTCGGGCCCGGGTTGCCGCCCGGCGCTCCCGAAGGCGCCCCCGCCGGACTTGGCGCCATCGCCGTGCCGCCCGAGTCGCGCGTCAACCTCGAACCGTTCTCGCCCCTGGCCATGAAAGACGCAGGCTCGTGGCGGGGCGCGGCCCCCGAGGCCGGCACTTATTACGCGCTCGTCGAGGCCCCGCCCGGCACCACGTACAGCCTAGCCATCGGCGCCAGGGAGTCCTTCACGGCGCAGGAGTGGATGCTCGTGCCCGTGCAACGGCCCTCGATCCAGTCGTGGGGAGGCGTCCCGTGGCCCGTCGCCGTCGCAGGCGAAGCCATCGCCGTCGTGGCCGCGGCCGTTGCCGCCCGGGCGCTGTGGGCGCAGGGTCCCCGCGTCCTGGTCGGCACCCTCGGCGCCTGGATGGTCGCCGGCACCGCGCTTTCCGTCCTGCTCCTGGCAGCCATCGCGGTCGCTCGCGCCGGCTGGTCCGGCGTCGTCGTCATACCGATCGTTTTCGCTCTCCTGGCGCTGGGCATCGGTGCGGCCGCCTGGCGTACCGTCCAACTGGGCAAGCCACGCTGGCAGGGCGCCGTCTGGGGTGTCGCCGCCATCGTCGCCTGGGCCGGCTTCATCGTCGGGCCGCTTCTTCTACTCGCATGGGCGGCACTGCCCGACCGCCGCGACCCGCAGGCCCGGTAAGCCGGATCCGGGGGTGTGCCGTTTACGGGGCCACGGTTCCCCGCACCAGCCGGTCCAACCCCTTGCGCAGGTGCTCGTGCGCCGTCGACCGGCTACACCCCATCATTTGAGCCAACGCAGACACGCCGGCATCGGCCCCCGCCGTGAAGTAACCAATCTGCGCCGCGGCCTCCAGTGCCTGTCGCTGTCGGCGCGTCAAAACACCAAGATCAACGAGCGCCAAATCGTTACGCTCGGTATCCGGCATCCGGCCACTCACAATTCGCGGCGATTGCCCCCGCGCCGCCCAATGGCGCAGGATCACACGCAATTGCTCCGCATCGGGGAGCGCCACATCCACGCGGAGGCCATCTGGGCGCGCCTCCACCGAAACGGGGTAAACTTCAGGCGGAATGGAGCGCAGCGGACACGACGAGCATTCGTCGTTGGCCAACCGAATGAATTGCCCCGAGCCACACGAGAGAATAGGGTTCCAGCCCGTCGGCCGGTCGCCGGCAGTCCAGGCGTAGGGGCCAAATGGTCCGCCTGGAATATGGCATCGCACGCGATCTCCCTGGCTCAGTTTTCCGACGGCCGAACAGGTTGGGGAATCGAGGTGCAAGCGCACAAGTGCCGGGTCCATGCCGGGACCTATCCGGGATTTCAAGAAAAGCAGGAGTCGTGTTTTTCACCCGTGAGAATAACCATCCCGGGGCGGACCGCGGCGCGGACCGGGGAACGCCGTTGAATGACCGTACACGTGCGGCATCCACGTCAAGACGTGGGCCCGACTGCGGGGTGATGGAGCCTCCGGGTGATGCCGATCCAACACACCCAGGATGACGCGCGACCCCCCTACCCGGCCCACGCCATTGCGCGGGCCTCCGCGCCAGCCTGGGCCCGAAACCCAAACGCCTGGAGGCTCCGTCTCTACAACCGCGGAGCGGGGTGACCCTTGCCCGATCACCGAATCCTCGTCGTGGCGACGCTGGCTGGCTGTGGCGTCGTCTTGGCCACGACCGTCTCCCGCCGGCTTGGCGGAACCATTGGCGGTCTTCTGGCGGCGAGTCCCATCACGCCCACGGCGGCCACGTTCCTGCTTGAGGGCGGGGCCAACGGTTTGGCCGCCGGGGTGGCGAGCATCGCCGCGACCTTGATGGCGATCCTGGCGGGCTTGCTCCTGGCTGCGCGCGGGCGCCACCTGTGGCCGCTGGCCGCCATCGCACCGGTGGCTTGGTTTCTCTCGGCGGGCCCCCCGGCGGCACTGGTTCTGCTGTGTTTGCTGTTGGCTGCGGCAATCGCGTGGCTCCCCCGCGCCGCGTCGAACCGCAGTGGCAGCGCCGCCCCGCTGCCGGTCGCCGTGCGATTCCTGGCTGGCGCCGTTCCCGTCCTTGGCGTGGCGGCCGCGACGACGTGGCTCCCCCAAGTCGCGCCGCTGGTCGCCGTGTTCCCTGTCCTGTTCGTTAGCTGCGTCTTGGCGGCGGGGGTCGAATCCCCCGACGTTTCCATTCGGATGCTGGCGGGTGGCGGCGCCGGTTCATTGGGCGTCGTTGCATTCGTTTTTGCCTCGGCCGCAGCGGGAATCGGTTTCGGCTGGTTGGCCTTCGCCGTGGTTTCGATTGGATGGGCGACCCTGACTCGCGCCATTCAGCGGCCCCGCCAGGCGCTAAAATCAGCCAACACAATCTGCGTCGAATTGCGATAGCGATTGCCACGGGGCCAGATTGCACAAGAAATTGGGTGACCCTGTCCAGAGCCGATAATTTGCGCTGAAAGTTGGTGACGAACCAGCCGGCGAAGCGGTCACAAATGAGGGCGGGAAAATTTGCCCGTCGCGCGCTCCTTGTGCAGTTGCTCGCAGCGCGGGGATGTTTCTCTGGCAAACGCGATGCTAGGCGCGCCGACAGGGAGGCCACCACCAAAGCTCCGACCGCGGAGGGTTCAGGCGCGGCGGGTGTGGCCTGAATCAGCGGCGGCCAATTCTGTGCCGTGGTGGCCGGCTAGCACTCAAGCGGGGGCCGGTCCCGCCAGGCGGGGCAGTCCCCTCCATGCCAGCCATGACTCCTTCCTCCCGGACCCGCCCAGGTCGGTGGCGGCAGCTCAGCGGTCAGGGTGGGGGCTGCAGGGCGGCCCTTCCTGGACGCAATCGGGCTCGAGCCCGTCGAGAATCGCCTGGACTGTCGCCGTGATGCGTTCGGCGTCGGCGGCGCCGGCGGCGAGCACGCTCAGCAACAGGATCAACTGCGGAAGCCACTTGAGCAGCAGGATGCGCATGCCAGATGCATCGCCGGCCGATGCATGAACGCTGCGGCGGCGCCACCGATTGTGTGCACGGATTTGAACAATCACGGGTCGTGCACCCCTGTTGGGGGACGCAGGTTTGGGGCTGCCTCGTTTCGAGGACCGTGAGCATAGAGTTTTAGCCAATCCGGAAACTATCCAAGTCTGCATGATGTCCTTTGATGCAGGGTCCGAGGCTCTTTGGCGAACGCCGTCAACTGACTACGGGGCCTGATCATGCGCTCTGCAAGCGCGGCGGCGGCAGTCACCATTGTTTTGGTTGGCGCGTCGGCGGCGACAGCCTTCGCGGTCTTGGGGCCAGATCCCGTGGACCCGGCGACCCTGTCGTCCTCGGATGGCTACTTGAAGGTCCCCAAGGAGGCGTGCCAGGCGGGTCCCGGCCTTCCGAGCGTCGTCCCTGGCCGCTTCATCGTGCACCTGATCCCGCTCGAGAACCAACACCTGCCCATGGCGACCGTTGCGGATCTGCAAAATTCACTCAATGATGCTTTCTGGTTCCTTGATTTTGAGGCGACCATGACGGTTCCGGACGACGCGGGGGCCGCCCAGATCATCCCCGCTTATGTGACCGTGAACAACCAACTGATCAGCCCGAAGGGCAAGCCGGCGCTGGGGCTTGAGTGCCACAACCAAATTTTCCTGATGCACCGGGAGGGTCGGCCGGGTGTCATCCGTTCGACGGTCATCCACGAGGTCGGCCATGTCCTGGGCCTGACCCACGAGGACAACACCTGGATGCACGCGCAGGGAACGTCGTGGGGAATTCCCCAACACGCCCAGCGCTGGAACATGGACCAGTTCGACTACCTGCTGCTCTGGCGTGACGCGGGCGTGCAGATTCCGGAGCCCTACCGGGCGTGAGCCTCGGGGATCGGCTGGCGGCGGGACCGCCACTGCTGCTCGACGGGCCCATGGGGACCGAGATCGACCGCCGCGGCGGCGACACCCGCCTGCCGCTGTGGAGTGCCCGGGCCCTGATCGAGGATCCCGGGCTGGTCGCGGCGATCCATGCCGACTACGCTGCGGCAGGGGCGGACATCCAGACGACCAACACTTTCCGCGCCAACGTGCGAACGCTACGGCACGCCGGGCTGGCCGACCAACTCGGCGTGCTCGTTGATCGCGCGGTCCAGTTGGCTCGCACCGTGGGTGGATGGGTGGCCGGCAGTATCGCGCCCGTCGAGGATTGCTACCGCCCTGAGCTGGTGCCTCCCGACGACGATCTCATGCGGGAGCACGGCGAGCTGTCGACGGCGCTGGCCGACGCGGGGGTCGACGTCCTGCTCGTCGAGACCATGAACTCGGTGCGCGAGGCGGCCATCGCGAACGCGGCGGCGGCGCGGACCGGAATTCCGACGTTCCTGTCGGTTGTTTGCCGCGCCGACGGGCGATTAGTGTCGGGGGAGGATTTCCCCGATCTCGTGGCTGCGCTCCGGCCGGCCCCGAGCGCGTTGCTCGTCAATTGCTCCAGCCTTGAAGCCACTGGGCAAGCCCTGGCTCGCCTGCGCGCCGCCTGGCAGGGGCCGTGGGGGGCCTACGCCAACGTTGGAACGGCGGATCCCATCGTCGGCTGGGCTGCGGGCCGTGATGTCAGCACCGACGAGTACGTTCGCGCCGCTGCGCGATGGCTGGCTGAGGGTGCATCCATCATCGGGTCCTGCTGCGGCACCTCGCCCGCCACCACGGCGGCGCTGCGGGACCTCATCAAGGGGATGCCCCGACGACCCGCCTAGCGCTCCACAGGACACGGGAGGCGAGGGTGTTGTAGGGGGACCAAAGGCGTGCGCGCTCGCGCAGAAGGGCGGCGGCTTCCTTTTCGGAGCCGCCGTAGAAGTGCGCCGCCGCGATTCGCAGCCCGAGGTCCTCTGGCGCTGAGATGTCCGGGCGCTGGAGGTGGAACATGAGGAACATCTTGGCGGTCCAGACGCCGATGCCCCGGACGGCCACAAGTTGTTCGTGCACCTCCGCGTCGCTTCGGCTGGCGAGGGCGTGCAGGTTCAGGCGACCTTCGGTGCACCGGGTGGCGAGGTCGAGCACGGACGCGACCTTGGCCCGGCTGAGGCCGGCGGAGCGCAGCGCCTGCTCGCCAGCGGCGAGTACGCCCTCGGGGTTGAGGTCCCCGGCGGCTTCGACCACGCGGCCGTAGATGGTGCGCCCGGCCGCGAGGCTCACCTGCTGGTTGGCAATCGATGCGACGAGCGAGGCGAACGGATCCTCGACCTGGCGCGGGACGGGCTCCGGGGGGTGGTCCTCGGCCAATCCCGCCAGGACTGGGTCGCGCTCGCGCCAGTGGCCGATGGCCAGCGGAAGCTGGCCGAGCAGGTGATCGTCCACGCCAGGGGATCCCGCCCGGCCGTAGAAGTCCATCGGGGGGTGGGGTGAACGGACACGGAGTTGCG
>JBFJYU010000137.1:0-8258 GCA_041622435.1 Thermoplasmatota archaeon
CCGAGATGGACACGGCCCTCTTCGTCAACACGGAGTACTACGGCCAGTGCAAGAGCTGGGCCCTCGGCCTGGCCGCCGTGGTGCTTGAGCGCAAGTTCAACACCCACTCCATCCACGGCGCCGCCGCCGAAGTCGATGGCCGCGGCATCGTTCTCATCGCCCCCACGGGCACCGGCAAGACCACCCAGGTCAACCGGCTGATGCAGCACCCGAAGGGCAAGGTCATCGGCGACGACTGGGTTTACATCCAGCACCCCCACGGAATCTCCGAGGACGAGAAGCTCACGGTCTTCCAGCCCGAGGTTTCCCTGTACGTGCGCACCGAGAACGCCGAGAACGAGCCGTGGCTCATTCCGGTCTTCGACCGCTGCAAGGTCGAGAACGTGGTTGACACGCGCGGCGACTGCGAGAGTCCCTCCTGCGCGGACGGCAACTGCATGTTCGACGCCGGCTACGACTACTGCTACTGGGGCTTCGGCAACAGCCGCGCCCTCTTGCCCCGCGAGTGGATGATGGGCGCCGAGCGCGTCAAGGACGAGACTCCCATCGATCTGGTCGTGCTGCTGTGCCGGGACGAGGATGCCCCCAGCATCCGTGAACTGGACGAGGATGGCCTCATCGAGGTGCTCAAGGAGGGCAAGACCATGATCCGCCCCGGCGCCGGCCCCCGCGAACTGTGGGGCACGTACAAGTCCGAGCCTTGGTACAACCCGTACCTGCTGGCTCCCGACCACCCGCGCCAGGAGAACTTCTTCCGCGAGGAGGCCAAGCGCGCCACCTGCGTCGTCCTCAACACGGCCCACCAGTCGATCGAGGAGACGTACGAGCTGATTTTGAAGTACGCCGGCGTGAGCGCCTAAGCGCGAGCGGCGGGGTACTTCGGAGCGAGCCGAAGGCGAGCGGGACCCCGTTGTCGTCGCTCGGCGACGCCCATGGGGGGAAGTACGCGGGCGTTGAGGCCTGAAGGACCTCAAGGCCAGTGAGCCGAAGGCGAGCGGACTCTGCTGGGATGCTTGCATCCCCGCAGGGGGGCGTGAGCGCGTCGGCGCGAACGGCCGGGTCGGTTGGAGCGAGCCTCGGGCGTGGCGCGGCTGCCGCTGGCGGGCGTTGGTGGCTCGCTGCCCGCTTCGTCGTCGCACACACAAAGACTCATTCGGGGGACGTGGCTGGCCGCTGGCATGAAGGGACTTGCCCTGCTGGTTGCTACAGCGAGCGTCGTCGTGTCACTGGCAGGGTGTTCGGGGCCAGATCCCGGGCCGGTCGACCCCGTGGGCTCCGAACGGCCCATCAACTTGCCCACGGCGGCGCTGTTCCATGTGGCCGCCGCCAACGGGTCCGCGTTGCCGGGCGCCTTTGCCGGCGACCTCGCCTTGGTCCCGGTGGGGGGCGAGAGCTACCTAGGCACCACGAATTTCGAACCGACGGTGGGCAGCGACCCGGACGGCTGCCTCTACACGACCGCGTTTCGCGGCACGGGCACCGGAACCCGCATCTTTGCTTCGTGCGATGAGGGTGCCAGTTGGGCGGACATCGGGCCCAACCTGTTGAGCGGACCCGGCAGTAGCGAGCCGTGCACGCGCAACAGCAACGACCCCTACGTTCACGTTGACCGGGACACGGGGCGCGTGTTCTCCAGCGACCTTCATGTTCTCGTGACCAGCACGCTGCACTACACCGATGACAAGGGGGAATCCTGGACGTGCAACGTGCTCGGGGGCGGCCTGCCGCCGGGCGTACACGATCATCAGACCATTGCCACCGGCGTGCCGCGGGTCACGCCGACGGTCGGGTACCCCAACATGGTCTACTACTGCATCAACCGCGTCGGCGACTCGTCGTGCGCCGCCAGCCCCGACGGCGGGCTCGGCTTTGGACCCATGATCACGGTGTTCCCGGGCGTTCAAACGGCCTCGGACACGGGCGACAACGAGATTTGCGGCGGCCTCCACGGCCACGTGGAAACCGACCACGAGGGGCGGTTGTTCATGCCCAAGGCTCAGTGTGGCGTCATTGAGGTGGCCCGCACCGAGGACGATGGGCTCACCTGGACGCGCAGTGTTGTCAGTACCAGTCTGGGCATCGCGCCGGGCAGCCATGAAGTGCGCGTGGCCAGCGACGAGGCGAACAACCTGTTCGTGATCTGGAACGCTGCGGATGGCTTGCCGTACATGGCCATGAGTGTCGACCACGGCACGACGTGGAGCGTTCCCCGCATGATCGCGCCGCCGGACGTGACGTACACGGGCCGCCCGGCCATCTACGCGGCGGGCAACGGCAGCGTTGCGTGGGCGTACATCGGCATCACCCACCCGGAGGGGGCCGACGTCCCTGATGACGAGATCCGAATCCTGGCCTACATGGGTGCCATGTGGAACGCGACGCCGGACGGCAACTGGGTGCTGGCGACGCTGACGACCCACGATCCGCGCGATCCCATCGATGTGGGGCGGCGGTGCTGGGTCGTTCGCTGCGGCGGCATCGGCGACTTCATCGACTTGACCATCACGCCGAACGGCCGGCCGTGGGCGGCTTTTGCCGACATGTGCGACCGGCAGTGCGCGGCCAACCCTGAAAACGGCAATGGCCAGACCGAGGCGTTCATTGGCACGTTCGCGCGGGGCCGCAGCCTCACGACGGGCGAGGCGCTGCCACGCTTGGCGGATCTGGCCGAGCCTTAGGCGGGTTTGGCCGGCTGCGGCCAAGCCTTTTCGGCCCGCCGGGCGTGGCGCCGCCATGACTCGATTGCTGGTGGCTTTGGCCGTGCTCGCCGTGTCCGCCGGGTGCCTTTCCGGCGCCGACGATGCAGCCGATGCTCTTGTGTTGCCCGCGCCGGCGTTTTCGCCGCCGGTGGTCCCTGCCGATGCGCCGGATGGATTTGGTAGCGAGCCGAGCATCCTGGCGACGCGCGACGGCGCGCTGTACATCGTCAGCGTGCTTGGCAGCGCCGAAGCGCGCGGCGACGGCGTCTGGAAGAGCCTGGACAACGGTACTACGTGGGATTACCTGGGCAAGGTGGACTACCCGTTCGGCGGCGGCGACTCCGATCTGGACGAGGACGAATCTGGCCGGCTGTACGTGACGGGCCAGTGGCGCCCCGTGGCGTTGCCGGTCTACGTGACCGGTGGCGAGTCCGTCGCCACCAGCACCGACGGCGGCGAAACCTGGACGAATCACCCCGTCGCGGGGTACCTGCCGGCCGCGGACCGCCAGTGGGTTGCAACCCACGGGGACGCCACGGCGTACCTGGTGTTCAACGACCTGGCAACGGGACTCATGGTCACCAAGACCACCAACGGCGGGCTGGTCTGGACGCCCCCCGTGGCCGTGCCCGGAACCGCCGCGATCGCCACGGGCGTGGGCTTTCCCAACGGCATCGCCAGCGACCCGGTCGTCGCCCCCGACGGTACCTTGTTCATTCCGTACGGGCCGGGGCCGGGCGGCAACGGACCGCAGCGCGTGTACATGTCCCGCGACGGCGCCGAGACCTTCGAAGAGATCGTCGTCGCCGAGCCCGCCAGCGGGCAGTCGTTCGGCGCGATCTTCAGCAGCATCGCCATGGACACCGACGGCGGCCTCTACTTGGCCTGGGGCGTCGTTGAGGCGGGCAGCCAGCGGGTTGTTCTCAGCCACAGCCCCAACGGCGTCGAGTGGTCGGAGCCGGTGGATGTTAGCCCCAGGGGTTCGACGGCCGTTTTCCCCTGGGTTGTCGCGGGCGACCCCGGCCGCGTCGCCGTCGCCTATTACGCGGCGGCGGGAGAGTTTGTCAGCGATGATGCCCCCGCTGCGGCCGAGTGGTACCCCGAAGTCGCGTTCACTCACGACGCGCTCGCGGCGCACCCCATGTGGCTCAAGGCCCGATTGCAGGACCTGCCAAACCATGTGGGTTCTCTCTGTACGCGGGGCACAGGATGCGACCCCCAGTACCGCGGGCTGGGCGACTTTTTCGAGTTGGCCCTGATGCCCGACGGCCGCGTGGCGGCGGTTTGGGTGGACGACGCGAGCGACCAGCGGGTGAACCGCGTGGCCGTGCAGTCGTTCGGATCGCTCCTGGGGCTGGCCGAGTAGGCCGGGCGTTGGGAAGGGGGTGGTCTGGTTTGGTTGCCGATCGCCCTTTTGGCCCCGGGCACCCCGATACCCCCTGCACCTCAGCCTCCCCAGCGGACTTGTCCCGCAAGCCCCACAGGTGAAGTGGCCAACGGCGGTTTGCGCGCTCTTTCAAGAAGCCGGCCGAACGAAAGCCGGGTCATGAAGCGTGTCGCATCGACCGCCCAGCAGCCCCGGTTCGAGTCCCGCAGGCTACGGCCGCGAGGGCCGGCGCAGGATGAGAATGCCGTGTCAGACGTGGTGGGCAACATCCTGCTCGTGGGCATCACCATCGCCGTGAGTGGCGGACTGGCCATCGTTGTCTCGACGCTGCTCAAGCCAGAGCCCTACTACGGCGCCGAGGTGGGGGCCGAGCTGACGGACCAGGACTCGCTGTGGGGGACGGGCAACGAGCGCGTGACGCTCAACCTGCTGTGGGGAGAGCCCTTGAAGCGCGACGCCACGAAGGTCTACATCACCACGAGCGGCATCCGCGAGGAGTACTCGGGGGCGTCCCTTGACAAGGGGTTCGCTGACGGGAAGCTCAGCCTGGGCGAGTCCTGGTACGTCGACAAGACCATTGCCGCTGGCCAGCAGGTGACCGTTGAGGTGACCGTCGAAAGCGGCTCCGGCACGCGGCTTCTTTCCAGCAGCACCTTCCGCAGCGAGGGCTTCTCCTGCACGACGGACAACGTCGCGCCCACGGCCCAGACGTGGGTTCAATCGCCGGCGGACATCGACAACGAAACGACCGGGGACGTCACCGTCACGGTGACCATGACCGACGACTGCTCCGGCGTCGACAACGGCTACGACCCGACTTTCCACTACCGCCTCGAAAACGGCACGAGCCCGCCATACACGAACTTGGGCGCCATGACGAGGGTTGGCCTCAGCCGATGGGAGGCGACGATCACGGACCCAACCTGGGCCAACCACATCGGTGACACCCTGCAATATTACGTGGCCGGGACGCGCGACTTGCGGGGCAACACTGGCAACACAACCATCCGCAGCGACCCGATCCAGGGATCGGTCCTAACGTACACCTACGTCAACGGCAACACTGTCAACAACGGCACCGTCGCCAACTTCACCAACGCCCAATCCGCCAGCGACTCCGGCGCGACGGTGGACATCGAGGAGGGCTCCCACACCTCGACATCGATCTACCAACAATACTCGACGTCCGTCGTCAGCGCCGAAAACGAGGTCAACAGCCCCCACAAGACCTTGCTGGAGGCCGACGACCAGCACACGATCACCGAAAACAAGGACAAGAAACACAAAGTCGGCTCCTACCAAGGCCGCTCGGGGACGATCACGAAGGTCGAGATGGGGTATCGGGGCTACTACGTCGCCGAGGCCGGTTTCAACGAGGATCCCGCCAACCAGAGAGTCGAACTCAAGTACTGGATCGGCGGCTCAGAGGAGAACACGAAGCCCCTCCACTACATCGCCAACACGACCGCCGACTACTACACAGACGTGACCGCCGACCGCGTCAGTTGGACGTGGACCAACATCGAGAGCGCCCAGATCGAGATCAAGTCGAAGACGCAGGACAACAAGGTTGACCTGTACACGGACACCGTGTGGTACCGCATCACCGCCGACGGCACCGGGTACACGATGAACGTCGAAATGGACTTCGTCTCGGTCCCCGCCGCCATCCAGTACGACCTCGAACTGACGTACTGGGTCGAGGGCTCCGAGAGCTACCGGGTGCAGGTCTGGGATGGCGCGGCCTGGAACAACCGCGGCGCGGCACTCACCGACCCCAGCACGACGTCGTGGGAATACCGGCTGACCAGCGACGAATACAACGGCGGCTCGCCCAAGATCCGCTTCGTTGACGACGACCCCCTGAGTGCTACGGCCGGCAAGCTTCACATGGACTACGTCCGGGTGGTGAGCAGTTGAAGCGCGCCCGCGGACGCCTGGGAGACGATGTCCACGCCGTTTCGGCCGTCATCGGCGCCGTGATGATCATGGCCATCGGCGTTTCCACGTTCGTCGCCATCCAAGTGGAGTTCGTGCCACAATGGGAAAAGGAGAAGGAGGCCAAGCTCACGCTCGAAGTCGAGGACCAGTTGGCCACCCTCATGTCTGCGCTCGACCGCATGCAGCAGGACCAGACGGAGGCCTCCATCGGCACCCGCATCGGGCTGGCCCCTGAGGACGCGTTCATGGGCAGCGGCGGCGTGGGCAACAGCATCGCCTTCGAGCCGTCGGCCGTGGCGCTCGACATCCAGGCGGCCGAATTCAAGAAAACCGTCGTTGACGACATCGTCGTGTCCGACGAGTCCTGGACCACGGTCGGCTCCTTCGGCGACCCCATCGAGGACATCACCGACATCCTGGATTGGCGCATCCTGTTGCACGGGGTCAGCCAAAAGGACGAGGGCAAGTCCACGATCCTGAAGATCCGTGACACCAACGACAACCTCCTGGGAACGTTCACCGTCTACATCCGCAAGGACGGCGAAACCTGGATCATGAAGGAGGCCCTCGACGCCGACAACAACGTCCTGTACGACCAGGGCCAGGAATTCAAACTCAAGAGCAAGGCCGGCCTGGACGACTACTGGGTCGATATTCTTGACCCTGAGTACCGCTTCGACCGCGTCGTCGCCGACGCCGCCAAGCCCCTCAAGATCGTCATGAACGACGACGGCCTGGAGGCCGAGTACGCCATCGCGTACAAGACGTCCACCGGCGGCGAGCGCGTCATCGGCGTCGGGTCCAACGATCCAATCTCGTTGCAGAAGAACATCCAAGGCGGGCGGATCGCTTACGAGTCACGCAACACCTACTTCCCCGACCAGACGTACAGTCTGGAGAACGGCGGATTGGTGCTGTCCCAATCGGACACGGACGAGGCCATGCGCGTCGAGCCGGACTTCCAGGTGACCGCCGTCGGCTCGACGGTGGACATCAAGGTTGGACTGGCCGCCCTCGACGGCGACGAGACCCACCTGTCAGGCAAGTCCAGCGCCCAGGTTATCGCGCGGGTGACCGACCGCAGCAACGTCGCCGGCGAAGCGCCGAGCATCACCATCAACGCGACCACACCGTACCCAGTCGCGTACGAGGCCTTCTGGGATTCTGCGCTGGTTGCCGCCGGCCTCACCAGCACCGACTGCGCAACGCCCTCGGAGGATTGCCACTACGAGATCACCACCGGAACGGACTGGGCGAAACTCGTCGTGTACGGTTTCACCGTGGTGGACGCCGACCCCAACAATCCCGCCTACGACGTGGCCTTGACGATCAACGAGACCGAGGTCGACATCCGGCTGCTGCCCTAACCGGCCATCGGGCGCCGGGCCCCGCACCCGGCCCGGCGCCGGGCCCAGCGCTGGACCCCGCGCCCCTGGTTCGGGATCAGGCGACCGGGTAGCCCCATTCGCCGAGGTCGACGCCCAAGTGGTCCGCCAGGCGCCGGTTCGAAGCGGCGAAGTGGTTCCCCACGAGGGCCCGGGCCTGCAACTGGATGCGGTTGCCGCCGGCGCGCTTGCCCCACGCCTTGTCCAAGCCCCGCAAAACGAGGCGCGGGACGCGGCGGCCCGGCAGCCGGATCGTGGGGCGCTGGTCCACGTAGGGGTGGGCGAACAGGCCGTTGGTGGCGCGCAAGATTCGCGTCGAGCGGTCCGAGAAGCTGACGTTGCGGCGCTTGGCGGCCGGCAAGTCGTCCGTGGGGGGCTCGACGCCGGCAAACGAGCACACGCGGGCGACCACGTCGGCGGGCCGGGCCCTGAATTCCTCGTACAGGGTGACGAGGACCTGATCGCGGCCCAACAGCTTCTCGTAATGGCGAATCAGGGGCAGGTACTCGAAGTGCTCCAGGCGGAACTGGGGGGCGCGCTTGAGCACGCCGTCGCCGGCTAGCAGGCGCCGCAGCGACGCGGTGCCGCCCTCCTGCACGTATTGCTTGTAGTAGCTCCCGACCATGGCGCCCTGCTCGCGGATGGCGATCCACACGCGTCCCTCCGGGAACGATGCGGCGATCCGGTCGGCGATCTCCTTGCTGTCGAAGCCGCCCGAGGTGGGATTGCCGGACAACCGCTCGGCCGACAGGACAGGCACCTTGTGCTTGCGCCACGCGGTCTTCAACTGCGCGTCGAGGGCGGCGCGGGCGGCGCGCGCATCGTAGTGGAGCGGGTGCGGCCAGA
>JBFJYU010000138.1:0-8232 GCA_041622435.1 Thermoplasmatota archaeon
GTACCTGGCCATCGCCTGGCTCGACCACCTCGGCCGCGCCGGCAAACCCGAGGCGCTGCCCCGGCTTCTCGATTATTATCACCGCGTCGGCTGGACCGATGACGACACCCACGCGTGGCTGCGCGATCTCGCCGCCGGCCTAGCCGACCCACCCGAGCCCCCCGCCGACACTGCGGCAGCCCGGCCTCCCACGTGGGATGACGTCGGGCTGAAGGCGCCCGATCTGGCCAAGCTGCACCGCAAAAGCCTGCGCTTCCTCGAACTGCTTCGCCAGGGCTTCGTCGACGAGGACTTCGACCGCGTCGAGGCGGCGGCCACCGCCCTGCTGGAGGAACGCTGATGGGCTTCTCCCAGACCGCCGTCTTCGTCATCGTCTTCTCAACCGGCCTCCTGATGGCTGGCGTGATGCTACGGGGAACCCTCCACGCACAGCAGGAAATCACGGATGGCTGGCGGGAGGCGGAAGAGCGAACGGAGCGGCAACGCAACGCCGCCCTCGCGATCACGGATGTGCGCAAGACGGGGCCCACGCTCATCATCGAGGCCACCAACACGGGCTCGATCACCCTGGATCTGGGCCGCGCCGACGTGTTGATCGATGGCTCATGGGCGACATCCCAGATCACCAGCATTGAGGTGGAGGGTAGCGCCAGCAACGTGTGGCCGCCCGCCAGCGACGCGGAGGTGCGACTCACGCCCGGCGTCGGCCCGCCCCCTGACGACGTGGCATTGATTGCAGACACCGGCTCGGCAGCTTACTGGAGGTCCTGACATGGCTGGCTCCGCCGCCGGCGAATCCATCCTGTTCATCGGCTCCATCCTGATCACCGTCGCCTTCATCGGGGTCTTTTCGGGCGTCGTGCAAAACCTCTCCCGGGGCGTCGGGGAACGAGGGGACGTGCTGGGCGACGAACTCGCCTCGGACATCGCCATCATCAACGACCCGCTGGCCATGACGACCAGCCCCCTCACGGTATACGTCAAAAACACCGGCACGCGGGCCATCCTGACGCCCGACGTGACCACCCTGCTCGACGGCGTCATTTCCGTCAGCAACACCAAGGACGTGCTCGGCTCAACCGACGACGACACGTGGCTGCCCGGCGAGGTCCTCCAGATCACCGTCAACGACCTGACCGTTTCCGCCGGCGACCACCGCCTGCGCGTCGTGGCGCCCAGCGGCGTCGACGACACCTTTGCCTTTGCGAGTTGACCATGCCCATCCTCAAGTTCGACCTGGACCGCGACGACCTCTGCGATCGGCTCGGCGGCGGCCTGCCCGAGGGCAGCCTAGTGGTCATGGACGGCGTCTACGGCGCCGGCAAAAGCATCCTGGTCCAACGACTCGCCTACGGCCTCATCCAGAACGACAAATCGGTCGCCTACGTCTCCACCGAATTGACCACGGCCGGGTTCCTGGCCCAGATGGAGAGCCTGGATTACGACATCGAGGAGCCCCTCATGTCGGAGCGCCTGGTCTTCATCCCACTCCACCCGCTGCTCGGCGCCCGAGCCCCCCGCGGCGAACTCCTGGAACGCATCGTGCGCGCCAAGCGGCTCTACAGCAAGGACATCATCGTCTTTGACACGTTCAGCAAATTCCTCGCCGACCACCTGCGCGCCCGTGGCGGAGATTTTGCCGCCACCGAGCAAATCGAGGCGGTGCTGCACCTTTTCAAGCGACTGACAAGCCTCGGCAAAACCATCATTCTCACACTGGAGGAAGGCCAGGTGCCCGACTCCGTCTCGTCCTCGTTCAAGGAGGTCGCCGACTTGTACCTCAACATCAAATTCGAATTGCAGGGCGCCAGCGCCACCCGCCGCATCGTCGTCCAACGCATGACCCGCGCCCAGGGCCGCTTCGGCGAAGTCATCGGCTTCCGGGTCGAACCCGGCGTTGGAATCGTGATCGAAATCAAATCGGTGGTGTAGATGGCCGAGACCCCAAGCCTCCAGGATGTTGTCAAGCGCCACCCCCACCTCGCCCGCCACCTGAAGGCGTGGCGCGCCTCCGGCCAGCCCATGCCGCGCTGGATCCCAGAGGTCAGCCGCGACCTCAAGAGCCAGAAGCCGTACAATTTCCTCTACCCGGTCGGCGACCCCATTTTCATTCACCTCGTCGAGGACGGCACCAGCCTTTTCCCCCGCTATTACGCGCTCCAGCCGGAACTGGAGGAGGACGAACGACCGGTTTACGAAGCGCTCCAGTTGCAGGCGTTTCTCAAGGCCCCCAGCGTCCCGGTCCCTGAAACCGAAGACGAGTACCGCATCCACCTCAACGAATTGTTGGCCAAGACCGGCCGGAAAAAACGCATCAGCCTGCGCGTGCCCGGCCGCCGCGGCCGGCACACCTTGACACCCGCCGAGGACGAAAAATTCCGCTTCCTGCTCTTTCGGGACATCGTCGAGCACGACCTGATCGAGCCCGTGATGAAGGACCCGTGGATCGAGGACATCAACGCGCTGGGCCTGAAGAACCTCCACGTCGTCCACAAGGTCTTCGGCATGGTGGAAACCAACCTCGCCTTCCCGACCCACGAGGCGCACGACGCCTGGCTCGGCCGCATGGGCGAGCGCATGGGCCGCCCGGTCTCCGGCAGCAGCCCCATCGTCGACGGCGCGCTTCCCAACGGCAGCCGGATCAACGTCATTTTCAGCGACGAAATCAGCAAGGGAGGCAGCAGCTGGACCGTCCGCAAATTCAGCGACACGCCCTTCCCGGTGTCCCAAATCGTGGCCTGGGGGACCTTCAGCGCGGAGGTGGCGGCCTACCTTTGGTTGTGCCTCGAAAACGGCATGTCCGTTTTCGTTGCCGGTGAAACCGCCAGCGGAAAAACCACCACGACAAATTCGATCTTGTCCTTCATCAAGCCTAAGAGCAAAATCATGACGGCGGAGGACACGCCCGAGGTCCTTCCACCCCATGACAATTGGCAGCAATTGATCACGAGGGATCGCGGCGAGAGCGAATCCAGCGTCACGATGTACGATCTTTTGAAGGCGGGCCTCCGATCCCGCCCCAATTACATTATCGTGGGCGAAATCCGGGGCGCCGAGGGTGCCGTCGCTTTTCAGGCGATGCAGACCGGCCACCCGACCATGGCAACCTTCCATGCCAGCAGTGTTGCCAAGCTCATTCAGCGCTTCACCAGCGACCCGATCAACGTGCCCCTGCAATTCATGCCAAACCTGAATGTGGTGCTGATCCAGATGGCCGTCTACGTGCACGGAAAGATGCTGCGCCGGGTGCTGGCCGTGGAAGAAATCGAAGGTTATTCCAAGCGCACAAAAACAGCGATCACGAGGCAAGTTTTTGGCTGGGATTCCGTCAAGGACCAATTCACGTTCGCGGGCCGCAACAATTCGTATGTCCTGGAGCAACTGGTGGCCCCAAAAATGGGCTTTCAGGATTCGCGCACGATCTACAAGGAATTGGACAAACGCAAATGGATCATCGAGGAAATGATTCGACGCGAAATGTTTGATTACCACGAGGTGGGCGAGATCCTGTTCAATTACGCCGAGATCCGCGAAGCCGCCCTGCCTTTCGAGGTGCCCGCGGAGTTGATGGCCCACGGCTGACACGGACACGAAGGGGAAGAAGGCCGGCAAGGCGCGGGCGGCGGGGACGGCGCGAGGCGGCCGCAAGGCCCGCGCGGCCGCCGGTGGCTCGCGGTCCGGCGCGCCGGCCAGCGCGCGCCCGGGTTTCCGCCAGTTTCCACCGGTGCGGCACCTGCAGGAATACCTGGCGGCGTACCGCGAGGAGACCGGCCGGGTGCCGCGCTTCGTGAAGGAACTGAAGGCCGACGAGGACTACTCGCCGGTGGATCTGGTGTATCCTCTGGATGAGGCGGTTTTCGTGCACATCCGGCCTTTGGCGCGGGGGCTGGGCTACCACGTCATTGAGCCGACGCTGGACGACGCCGACCGGGAGGTCTTCGCGCGCGTCAAGCAGCAATTGTTCTCGCTGGCGTTGTACCACCGGCCGCCGGAGGACCAGGAGCAGTTGGAACGGGATTTGCTGAAGTTGTTCCACGAGGTCACCACGCGCCGCCGGTCCGACGTGGTGCAGGTGGCGCCCGAGCGCGTCGAGGCGTTGCAGTACTACCTGATTCGCGACGTTGCCCGCTACGGGCCGTTGCAGCCCTTCACTCTTGACCCGTACCTGGAAGACATCCAGGCGGTCGGCATCCATCCGATTCACGTCATCCACAAGGACTTCGACATGCTGAAGACGAACGTCCATTTCGATTCCCTCGAACAACTGGACGTTTTCGTGCGCAATCTCTCGGAGCGCATGGGGCGGCCGGTGAGCGACTCCCGCCCGATCGTTGACGCCACCCTGGGCGACGGCAGCCGCATCAACATCGTGTACTCCGAGGATGTCAGCCGGATGGGGCCAAGCTTCAGCATCCGGCGCGTCCACGAGAACCCCATCAGCGTCACCCAGCTCATCTCGTGGGGCACCATCAGCGCCGAGATCGCGGCGTACATCTGGCTGTGCCTTGAGAACGGCATGAGCGTGTTCGTGTGCGGCGAGGCCGCTTGCGGAAAGTCCGCGACGCTCAATGCATTCCTGTCTTTCATTGACCCGCGCAGCAAGCTCTATTCCGCCGAGGATACGCCGGAGGTGCGCCCGCCGCACCCGGTGTGGCAGCGGCTGCTCACCCGCGAGGTTGGCCCCGTCGAGGCCCGCGTCGAGATGTTCGATCTGCTGCGCGCGGCGCTGCGAAGCCGGCCCAACTACATCGTGGTGGGGGAAATCCGGGGCGCCGAGGGTGCCGTGGCGTTCCAGGCGATGCAGACCGGCCACCCGACTGTGGCAACGTTTCACGCCACGGACAAGGTGAAAATGATCCAGCGGCTGAGCGCCCCGCCCATCAGCATCCCCCTGACGTTCATGGACAACCTGAACGTCGCCGTGTTCCAGCAAGCCTTCCACAAAAACGGCCGCCTCATCCGGCGAGTGACCAGCGTGGACGAAATCCAGGGCTACTCGGAACTGGACGGCGGCATCATCACCCTGCCCGTCTTCGCGTACCGACCCAACAAGGATGCCCACGATTTCAAGGGCTACAACAACTCGTTCGTTCTGGAGCGCAAGATCGCGGAGGCGCACGGCTACGAGGACCCTGGAATGATCTACAAAGTGCTCGACCGCCGGGCCCAGATTCTGCAAGGGCTCGTGGACCACGGCATCATGAAGTTCGACCAAGTCAACAAAATCCTGTTTTCATTCGTCGACAAGGGGGAGGCGGCGCTCCCGTTCAAGCTGCCCGGGGAGCCGCCCGAACACTAGGCGAGGGGCACCATGGATTACCAACGCGCATTCCAGATCCTCAACATGCCCCCGCGCACGTACGTGCTCACCCGGGGCATACCCATCGTGGCGGGGGGCCTGGCCATCGCGGCCCTGTTGGGCATCTTTGGCGGCCTGTTCCTGCCGCCGCTGCTGCGCGTGCTGGCGCCCCTCCTGGTGTTGGCCTTCTTCGTCATGCTCGCCGTCGTCTACCCGTTGTCGGCGGCGGACCGTAAACGTTCGGAGATCGACAACGCGCTGCCGTTTTTCATGACCCACTTCGGGGTCTTGTCCACGAGCAACATGCCCCGCACCCAGGTGTTCCGGATGCTTGGAACCAAGACGGAGTACGGGGCGTTGGCCGACGAGTTGCTGCGCATCCATTCGCTGGTGGAGGACTGGAACATGAGCCTGCCCGAGGCGTGCCGGTTTGTCTCGCAGGCCACACCATCCCAGATTTTCAGCGACTTCCTGGAGCGCCTGGCGCACGCCATGGAGACGGGCCACTCCCTGGAGGCCTTCCTGCGCAGCGAGCAGGACGTGGTCATGAAGGAGTACGCCACCGTGTACGAGACGGCGATCTACCAGATCGAGAACTGGAAGGACATCTACGTGTCCGTGGTCATGAGCGGTGCCTTCTTCGTCATTTTCGCGGTCATCACGCCGATCATCACTGGCAGCAGCCCCGAGACCCTGCTCATGGGCGTCCTGGCTTTCGTGTTGTTCATGGAGGTCCTGCTCGTGATGCTGCTCAAGGTGCGCGTCCCCCACGACCGGCTGCACCACCGACTGGCCATCCACTCGACGGAGAAACGGTTGGTGCGCCGGCTCGTGCTCGCCACCAGTCTGGCCGCGGCCGGCCTGCTGCCCCTGTTGTACCTCGTGCTGGGCATCCCGCTCGAGTTCGCCATCATCGGCGCCAGCGCACCTCTGGGAGCAGCCGGCTACATGGCCCGCCGCCTGGAGGACCGCATCAAACGGCGGGAAGACAACTACAGCGCCTTCATCCGGTCGGTGGGCGCCTCGGCTGCGGCGCGCGGGGGAGCCCTGCGGGACGTGCTGCGGTCGGTTCGCCGGCACAACTTCGGGCCCCTCACCCAACTGGTGCAGAACCTGTTCAGCCGGCTCACGTGGCGCCTCGACGACCGGCTCGCGTGGAAGCACTTCAGCGCCGAGAGCGGCAGCAACCTCATCGACTCGTTCAACGACATGTTCGTGGAAGGCGCCAACACCGGCGGCAAACCGGACCTCATCGGCGAGATCATCAGCGACAACGTGGTTCGCATCATGAACCTGCGAAAGGCCCGCTACTCGACGGCGGGCACGTTCCGGGGAAACGTGATCGGCCTCACCGCGTCGATGGCGTTCGTCATGTTCCTCGGCGTCGGCATCCTCGGCATCCTCGGCGACATCTTCGCCACCGCCGGCACGAGCGACATCGACCCGGACCTGGCGCCCGTGCAGGTCAACTTCGACGTGGACCTGGTCCTTGTGGAGGAGTTGATTTTCTGGCTCATCGTCTCCCACTGCCTGCTGGCCGGAATCATGCTGAAAATGGTGGATGGCGGGTCGACGCCAGCCGGGCTGAGCACCTTCCTGGTCTTGTTGTGGCTCTCGATCGGACTCGCCTACCTGAGCCAGCAGGTCATTCCCAACCTGTTCAGCATCGGCGGCCAGGGCTAACGCATCGCCCCGCCCGGCCCGCCAGCGGGCCGCTGGGTCCGGCCTGGTGGCGCGGCAGCCAGCGCAAACCGTTCAAACGGCAAGCGCGTCGGCGCCGCCATGCTCCGGGCCCTGCCCCTCCTGATCCTGATCACCGCCGGTGTTGCCGGCTGCATCGGCGGCACCGAAACCGTCAACGATCCCCGCCCCGCCGCCGCGACCCTGTTCTGCCCCGGCGGCGTGTGCAACATCCAGGCCACCGTCGAACCCGAGGCGCGGCAGGCCAACGAACTCAGCATCGCCGTGAACCCCACCAATCCGCTCAACATCCTCGCATCCGGCAAGGATTACACGCCCTCCGAGGCCGGTGATTGCGTTCGCGACGGCATCTACGTCACCCACGACGGTGGCCTCACCTGGGAGAACAGCAACGTGCCCGGCAGCCCGTGGCGCCTCGTGCAGGAGCCGACCACGTTCGAGCCCCACCCGGAGCTCAGCGGCTTCTGGTGCGTCACCGACCCGGTGCTCGCCTTCGGCCCCGACGGCACGGCCTACTGGACCATCATGCCCTACCAGTGCGACGCCGTGTC
Source organism: Thermoplasmatota archaeon (assembly GCA_041622435.1). Taxonomy (GTDB): domain Archaea; phylum Thermoplasmatota; class E2; order JACPAO01; family JAHFTW01; genus JBFJVP01. The sequence goes on from JBFJYU010000138.1 coordinate 7,552, forward strand.
CGGCAGCAAGACCGGCGACGGCGTTGTCCCCCAGGGCGGGTTCAACGACTGGTTCTGGACGTGCAGCTCCATGTATGTCCTGGTGTCCCACGACGGCGGCAGCACCTGGCCCGTGGTCGAGGAGGTCGCCTTCGGCCCGCGCCTTGAGCACGACAAGCAGTGGATCAGCGTCGCCCCCGACGGCACCGTGCTGCTGTGCTGGGACCGCGACCCCACATACCAGATCGTCAGCGCCCTCGACCAAGTGGCTAGCCAGTTGACGGCGCCGGGCTACATGGTGTGCTCGACCAGCAGCGACAAGGGCGAAACCTGGGCGCCCGTCACCGACGTCAACCCGGAAGGTACCTGGGACGGGTTCCTGCCCTGGGTCGACTGGGACGCCAACAGCCACGCCTGGATGGCCGCCCTCGACTCCAGCGGCAACGTCATCGTCAGTCACTCCGCCGACGGCCTCGCCTGGGACGAGCCCGTGATCGTGGGCAGCTTCGTCAACCCGCCGCCCAGCGGCGCCTTCGGCTGGCCCGCCCTCAACGGCTCCGCCTTCCGGAGCTTCGCCCTGCCGAGCCTCGCCGTGGACCGCAGCGACGGCCCCTACGGCGGCGCCATCTACGTGACGTGGATGGACCACAGCGGCTCCGACGCCGAGGTGCTCATGACCGTCAGCCACGACGCCGGCGCCAC
>JBFJYU010000139.1:0-8214 GCA_041622435.1 Thermoplasmatota archaeon
CTGAAGTGGTGGATGGGAAGACCGTGCGTCGCCATCGGCCGTAGCTGGCTCGCATCGGCGTCGGCATGGAGGCAGAAGTGGATTCGGTGGGCGTCTTGCCCGGCGGCCCAGGCGGCGAGGCCTGTCAGGTCGTCGCCGGGACACACGATGACCGCCATGAACCACGAGCCGCTGGCCTCCACGTCTTCGACAGAGGCTAGGTCGATGGGAACCAAACGTCGGCGCACATGTTGGATCTCGTCGTCCCGAATCTCGATGCACGGGGGCTCGCCCGTCACAAGGTAGCTCACCGTTTTCGGCCAGTTTTCGCGAACGACGCGGGCGAAGTCCTCCTTCATGTGGATGCCGCAACACCGCGCTGGTACGCTTCGATGCTCTGCTGGTGGGGGTGCATCTCATGACTCCGCAGGATGACGAGCTTGCCGAGGCTGGTCAGCTTGTACACCTTGGTCTTCAGGTCAGCCTGGAGGCCGGTCTGGATCAATCCCTTTTCTCGCAGCGCTGCGAGCGCCTTGGTCAGCACGTTGTTGTTGCGACCGGCCAAGACGGGGCGAAGGCCCGTAAAGGTCTGGGGCTCCCCCATCAGCGCTTCCAAGATGCTGAGTTGTGTGCGCGCTGGCTGGCCCACAAGCTGCAAGGCCAAGGCATACTCGACATCCGTGTCCGGCAGTAGCCACGTCATCGGATACCCTATGGTATCCGGCGTGCCATAAGGCTTGTGCCAATTCCGGTTTCGGCCCTGGCAGCCAAACGGTCAATCAATCCGCAGGCTCTCAACCATGCGGTCGCAGTGGCTGTGGGTGAAGACATCGGCGCCGCCGAGGACGCCGACCCAGTCAGCCTCGGTGAGTTCGGCGCAGTGGTCTGCCAGTTGGCCCAGGTAGGAGCCAAAGAGCACCCACGGGTTGGCAAAGCCGACATCGGCGGCGATGGCGTTGAAGTCAACGCTCTGCAAGGCAGTCAGGGCGTTCTGCCGCACGTCCTCGACGTAGTCCCGTTGCATCTGGACGTCGGCGCGAGTGCCGAGGCGCCCCAGGTGGCCGGCGATCAGGGTCTCGAACTCAAAGTCGAGCGCGTGGTCGTGGGCCGCAATGTAGGCGGGGATGTCTTCGGTGAGGGCGAGGCCCAGGAACGGCACCCAGCCGGGGAAGAAGACATCGATGACGAGGAGGACCTTGTGCGCGGGGGCGTAGATGAACAGGTTGCCCTCCTCGTGGGCGGGGCCGAGGTCGTGCAGCTCCAGCGTCTGGCTGCCGACGGTGAGCGTGTAGTCGTCGCTGAACGTCACCGTTGGTGCAGGCACGGGGCCGCCGCCGACGAAGGTTCCGAACGGGAATTCGGGTTCGCTGGGGTGGTCTCGCGCAAGTGCGGCCGCGGTGGCCTCGTGGGCGATGACCGTGATGCCCGACGGTAACTCCCCGGCACCGGCGATGTGGTCAGCGTGCGAGTGGGAGTAGATGAGGTGGGTGATGGGTTCGCTGGTCACCTCGGCGACGGCGGTCATGATGTTGGCGGCCATGCTGGGTGGGGCGTCCACGACGATGACGCCCACGCCGGTGGTGAGGAACATGATCTGGTAGGCGCCGTCGGTCAGCCAGTAGAGCCCCGAGCCTTCGCCGATCTCTTGCACGAGGTAGCCCTTGGACCCGATGGCCGGCCCGTTGGCGGCCGCGGGGACCGGTGCGTAGGTGGGCGGGGCGGTCATGGCCTCCAGTTCGGCGATGCGGCCCTCCAGGGTGGCGATGCGGGCAGCGGCCTCGCGGTCGCCCCCATCGCCGTTGTCATCGTCTTCGACGTCGGTGCAGCCGGCAAGGGCCGCCGCCAGGACGAGCAACACAGCCCAGAAGGCGCCATGATTCGTGGATTGGCCAGTCATGGCGCCCAATCGGGCGGCCGTACTTGTGCGGTTGGCTATTGGCCACGCCGTTGGGGTTCAACCCGGTCAGGACGAGTAGGGCTGCGGCGCTTCGAACACCAGCGTGTGGTCGACGGGGACCAGCAAGCGGGCCTCGTGGAGGTTGATGCTGATCGTGGAGCCGGTCGAGATGGGTTGCAGCGTTGGGCCGGGCTCGGCGCCGGAGCGCAGGGTGCCGGCCGCGATGAGAACCAGTCGGTTGCCTTCGTGCACGACGTCGTCCTGCGGGAAGAAGCTCAGTTTGACCCATTGCACGTCGTCGCTGATGTCGGTGCGTCCGCGCGCCGGGTCCTCGACGTGGTTGAGGCTCTGGGCCGCGTAATTGAACGCTCGCAGGGTGCCGTCGGGCAGCTCCTCGGCCAAGGTGAGCATCAGGCTGGCGCGGGCGCCGCTGGCGCTGACGTTGCCCTCGAAGACCGGCAGGCCGGAAATGTGCCAGTCGGCCGTGAGCGGCTCGGAGCGGAACAGGACCTCGGCGGGCTGCTCCGGCGGGCACCGGGGGGCGCTCATGCAGTCGTGGTAGCTGGCCAAGCCTTCCGCTTGCACGGCGCCGTGGCTGCCCAGTTCGCCGCCGGCGCCCAGGGCCAGTTCGTGCCAGGCCACGTCGGTCGGCGGCCAGGACTCCTCGTGGCGCCACAAGAGGTCGTCGTCCTGCACCTGCACGGCCGGCGCGTCAAGGATGCCGGTGTCGATTGGCTTGAGGAACTGGTCGAACCAGGCCACCATGGCGCCGGTCCACCAGTCGTTGCGGCATGCGTCGCCGGCCCGGCAGGATTCGCCGTACGGACTCTCGGGCCACGCGTGTCCCCACTGACCGAGCCAGATCTTGTAGGGGACGCCGGTCTCCTGGATGGCCGGCAGCCAGTCTTCCATCATGTGGGGCTTGACGTTCCAGTCCTGGAGGCCGTGGATGTAGAACACGCTGGCGCGCTCGGGGTTCTTGGTCCACGAATCGCGCAGTTCCTGGTGGAAGTCGCGGATCTGCCAGTACAGGTCCTTGTCGCCGTCGATGGTGCTGCTGACGCCGCCCTCCTGGACCTCCACCTGGTCGTAGCATGCCTCGCCAACGATCGCACCGGGGACGGACAGGGGATCGGTGGGGTCGCTGCCGCCGAAGGGGGGCACACCGACTCCGACCATGGCCCAGTAGTACGTGTTGAAGCCGAAGCCCTGGATGTCGATGGGAACGCCGTTGACGAAGTTGTACTTGTAGAAATCAGAAATTCCGCTGATGGGCACGATGGTCTTGAGGCTCGGCGGCGCCTCCACCCACACGTCCTGTGGCGTGGTGCCGGGGTAGCTGACGCCGATGAGGCCGACGTTCCCATTGCTCCAGGGCTGGGCGGCCAGGTGTTCGATGACCGCCGCCGTGTCCTTGGCCTCGCCGGGGCCTCCTTGGCTGAAGCATCCTCCCGAGTTGCCGGTGCCGCGCACGCTGCTGATGCCCACGGCGTAGCCGCGGCTGACGAGTTCGTCGCCGAGCCGGCCAAAGGCGTGGCCCTCGAGGACGATGCCGAGCTGGCGCGGGTCGCCGCCGTCGTAGTAGGGAGTGACCTCGAGGACCAGGGGCACGGGCCCCTCCACGTCAGGGCGGACGATCCAGGTGTCCAGCAGGATGTCGTCGGGCGCCTCGATGCGCACGTGTTCCAGGATGGCCGACGCGACGCTGAGGCCCTCGATGGGCTCCGACACGTCGTGCAGGTAGCTCGCCACCGGATCGGCGGCCAGGGAGACCGTGGCCAGGGCCTCCGGCTCTTGGTTGAGGCAGCCGGCGAGGCTCCCGGCGAGCAAGGTGATCGTCAACAGCAGGACACGCATGGCGTCCGACCTTGCGCGCCGGTACATAGGATTTGGCTGGGTCGCCCCACCCGACCCTCGGGCAGCGGCACGGTCAAGGACTCCACGCCCGTGGCTGGGGCCATGCGTTGCCCGACCCTTTGGTTGGCCCTGGCCCTGCTCGCGGCCGGCCCGGCACTCCTGATTGCAACCGCACCGGCAGCGGCGCAGGAAGTGGTCACGATCGACATCGTGCAGGCGTTTGACCGCGGCTGCAGCGACGACCATGGAACCACCGGGGCGCCGGATCTGCGGGTCAGCGTGACGGTCAACGGGGAGGTGGTTCTGCGCACGTCGAAGGCCCAGGGCTACACGGCGCCGCTGCTCGCCGTTTCCACGCAGGCGCCCGTGGCCAGCGGCGACCGCATCGGCGTGCAGATCGAGGAGGCCGAACCGTCGGGCTTCCTGGGCACCAGCACGCGCTGGGTCAAGTGCGATTCCGCACCGGGCTCGCAGCGCATCTTCGAGGAGCCATGGGATGGAACCACGACGGAGTTCATTGCACGCGGTGACGACGCGGATTCCGCCGAGGCGGTCGTGGTCGTGGGCCGCGACGCCCCCACCGTTCCCCTGATCAGCGTCCAGGCTTCGGCCCGCACGGCGGACATCTCGTGGGATGCCGGCGGGCAGCGCCAGGGCCTCGGCTGGGATGACTTTGAGCAGCCGTTCCACGACGCGACGAGTGGGCCGGGTTCCTATCGGTTGGAGAACCTGTGCGACGGCAGCACCTACCTGATGCGGGTGGTGCGCTGGCAGACGCCCTGGGTCGTGGCCGGCCGCGCCGCCATCGACACCGACAACCTGCCGCCGGGCCAGCCCCAAGTACTCGCCGCCGACCGCGTCGAGGGCGGCCTGACGGTGTCCTGGTGGACGCCGACCACCCACGATATCCAACGCTTCGAGATCCACGCCGGACCGGCCGGCTTCACCCCCGGGCCCTCCACGATGCGCCAGGAGGTTTCCCAGGTGGCGGGCCACCAGCAGGAGACGCGGGACGTTTCGGTCCAGGCGGGCGACGCCGAGGTGCGCATCGTCAGCGTCGACAACGGCGGCTTGACGGCGACGTCGCCGGCCTTCACCATCGGATCGGGCCACCGTGAACCCAGCGGCGACGCCGACTCCTGCACCGCGACGGGCCCCTACTTCGAGGCGGGAACCCGGCCGGCCAACGGCGGCGGGAGCGTGGGGCGCGGCATGCCGGGAATCGGTGCGGTCATCGCCGTTGCCGCCCTGGCCACCGTGGCCACCCTGCGCCGCCGCCAGGACTAGTTAGCGGGCGGAGCCCCGGCCGCGGCCGCGGCCACGGCCTGCCGCTTCGCGCTCAGCGCCATCGGGCCGCCGGGCCGCTGACGCGCGACCTCGATCAGCCGGCCCTCCTCCAGTCGCTTGACGTGGTGGCTGACGGTGGCCGGGTCGAGCCCCGTCCTGCGCGCAACGCAACGCAGGCTGATGCCCGGCTCATCCGAGATGGCGGCCAGCACCCGGCGGCCACCAGGCGATTTCACCGCGCCTGCGGCCGGCTGCGGCGGCCCGGGTGGGTAATAGCACGTGTACCCGCCCTCCCGGCGCCGACGCAACAGGTTGGCCGCCACCAACTTTTCCAGGTGATGGATCAGGGTGCCGTTGGCCATGCCAGTGGCCCGCTGCAAGTGGTGGAAGTGGGAGCCGGGCTGGTTGTGGACGAGATCGTGGAGGGCCCGCCGTTTCGGATGGTTGAGCAGTTCGTCCTCGCGCAGACGGCTGAACAGCCCCAGGCCCATGGATTTGGCCAGCAGCGCAAGCAGGATCGAGGCCGCGCCGACGCTTACGGCGAGGGCGGCGCCCGGCACTTCTCGGGCCGTAGCGATCTGTGTCGGGGCGGCGGGGTGCGACTGCACCGCGCCCAGGAGATTGCCCGCGTCGTGGCGGACCCAGCCTTCGCGGACCGCACGCGCCGTGGCGTCGGCGCCAAACGACGCGCCTTGCATGGTCCAATCCAGTTCCTGGAACCCGGGGCGCGCCAGCGACGGCGTTGAGGACCACGTGAAATCGAAGTTCCCGACAGTGATGACCCAGTCCTCCGGTGTGCAGTTGGCCTCGCAATCGATTTCCATGTGCCACAGGCTCCCCGTGTCCGAGTGGTAGCGGGCGTCGTAAAACGCCACCGCGCGGGCCTCCAGCGACTCCCACGTGGGAACCGGTGGCAGGTCGCGGGGTGCCACGGGCAAACGGACATCCACCGGCTCCGCATTGAATTCGTAATGGACGCCTGTGGCGGGCACAACGCCCGCCGGGCCGGGAGCCGGCTCGTGCCGGTTCACGCCCAAACGGAGCGCGGCTTCGCCGTCGCTGAGCACCAGGGACCGGTGTTCGATGCGGTAGCTCCCCCACCAGCCGGGCAGGTACCACCCGGTGCCGGTTGACGTCTCGATCGCCACATGGTCGGGGTGCTCGGCGACCCAGTTGCGCAGCCCGTCCCACGACGGATCGTTGAGCGCCCGCTCGTAAGCCTCCCGGGGCGAGAAGCCCGTGCTCGTGCCGGTATCATCGGGGCCCCATGGCGCAAGTGGCGCAAACGTGGCGTCCGGGGCCGAGAACGGTCCGTCATGCTGGATTTGGACCGCGTCGCCCACGCCGTCCTCGCCATCGCCCACGAGCGCGGCAGCAAGCTGGACATCGAAGGTTCCCGGGGGGCCCGCTGCCACCAGACGAACAAGGTACGGGCTGCCGGGCGCCACCCACGCGGACACGCGCCAGCCGTCGCCCGCCGCGTCGAACCGGACCGCCTGCACGCCAGCCGGGGCCGTCTCGACCGCCTCGGCCCGGTAGGCCAAGCCTGGCAGGTCGGCCAGCCCGGCCAGATCGCAGGCGGGCAGAAGAGGAATGGCATCGTCGAGCGACAGCGACCGCCCCTGCAAAGCGTGGCGCAGCAGGCAGTCGTGACCGTCATGATACCCGATGCGCCGATCGCGGACCTCCACCGCCACGTCCCCGGCACAACTGCCACCGAGGCACGGCCCGGCCTGGGCGGCGCGCGTTTCATCCGCAACATCGGCCACGGCTACCCGGTGACCATCATCCGCGATCACGATGACCTGGGTGCGCTCGCGCCACCCGGTTGCAAGCTCCGCGTCGTAGCCGTTTCCCTCGGCGACGACCTGCCGCGCCGGGGCCAATTGTCCATCCGCCATGCGAAACGTGTCCGCCCGCGCTTCGACCACGCGAAGCCACGGCTCCGGCGCCGGCTTCAAGTGGGACGCCGTCAGCGAGAACGCGGCACCATCGCCAAGCTCCGGCGTGGATGTCCCAAGGCGTTCTGGCAAATTGGAGGCCGGCGAAATCCAGGTCCAGGCAGCGACGGCCGCCGCTGTGGCGAGAAGGACAACCACGGCGACGGCCACGGCGCGGGAGCGATTGTGGGTCAACGAAGTGGCCATCCCGGACGACTCCTAAAGGCCATAGGTGCAATCCTCCAACACCCTGGAGCAAGACTCCAACGCTTCCTGTTGGCCTGTTGGAGCCGAACGATGCGCCGACGCCTCCAGGTGGATTTGCAAAACCGTCGCCTGCCAATTGCCGGGCGTCATTTTCAGGTACGGAGCCAAATCCCATGTCCCTTCCTCCACCCGAGGCCATAAGGGATCGACCGGCGCTTCCAGCACCAATTGCCCCGGCTTTTTCAGGAACGGCTCCGCCTCGAAATAAAGGGGCGTTCCCGGCGGGCTGAAACGGATTGCAAGGCGGGATTCCTCGATCGGGGGCACCCACGTGAATTCGAAGCGCAGATGCTTGGCACCAGGCGGCACGAGTCCCTGGGCCGGGTAGTAATACGGTTTGCTCGTCCCCAGGCCAAGATCGTGGTGATGGCCTGGCTCGTCGCGGTAGATCCCAAGATGGGTGATGTTCTGCTCGCCAAAGACGACCGCATCCTTGCCGTTCCACGCGGCCTCGACCTCGGCCTCCGTCGGTGGGGCCGGGTCCGGGGCCGGCCCCCGCAGGGCAGTGAACGCCTCGCGGGCTGGCGCGACATCGTGCTCATCCCAATCCGAATCCTCGTCGAGGTGATGGTCGTGGTACGGGCGCACCCGCAGCAGGGTATCCGGGGGGCGCCCATCGGGCCCGGCGACGAACGGGAAGGATGCCGCCCCGCTGGCCACCTCCTCTCCCAAGACTTCAATCCAGGCGCGACCCATGGCCGAACGGTTGGCCGCGTCGGTCAGGCGGGCCTCGAATTGCCAGGCCCCCGGAGCGGGGTCGGCGACGACCAGCAGCTTCAGGTCGTCCTCCGGGCCAGCGGCCGCGTGGCGGGTGCCGTCCGGCGCAACCAGAACCAGCTCCGTCGCGCGGTCCGCCATCGCCCCGCCCGGCAGCATGAATTCGGGTTCCGCGTGGACCCGCGCAAGCAGCCCGCCCGCGCCCCGCGGAACCTCGAAGGCTTGGGTCCACGCCTCGGCTGGCGACCAGTCGTGCACCTGCTCGCCCGA
>JBFJYU010000140.1:0-8152 GCA_041622435.1 Thermoplasmatota archaeon
CGTGCCGCCATGATGCCGGTGGTTGTACTGGCAAATACGGTAGCCTCGGACCAAGTCCAGAACGGACCATTCGCCGCGAACCGATTCCTGCCTACGCAACCTCAACTTCACGATTGGCCTAGTACACCATGCTTCAGCGAACTACTTAACGATTGGCCCATCACACCACTCGGGAGCCGAGGAGAATCCGGCTAACTAGTCATTCACGCGAAAACCCGTCAAGCGGACGCTACGACTTCGGCACCGTATGGTCTTGGTGTGACTGGGCACGGTTCCAGGAGGGGGTGCTTCCGCGCCGTCCGCATAATTCCCCGTGGGGGGGTGTTATGCTGCGGCGGCATAACTGGTGGCTGCGAAACGCGAAGTTCAGGAGCGCGGCACAGCCACGAACCCTCCCGTCGCTCCCTTCTTAAATATCCGCGGTCGTCCGCGGCCCGTGGAGGACTCCCCCGACGTTCAGGCCGCGGCGGCGCCGCACCCGCTCAAGCTGACCCGTGTTGGTGTTCGTGGCGTCAAGAAGCCGGTCACCGTGCACCGCCCCGGCCAGGAGCCCAATGGCGTCGTGGCCACGTTCGACCTGTTCGTGGACCTTCCCGCGGACCAGAAGGGCACCCACATGAGCCGCAACCTGGAGGCGCTGGCGGACGTGCTCGACGACGAGGTCGTTGGCCGCAAGGCGCGCAGTCTGGAGAACGTGTGCCGCCGCCTGGTGCTGGCGCTGCTGGAGAAGCACGAGTACGCCCAGGACGCCGATGCGCGCACCGAGGCGGATTACTTCCTCACCCGAACCAACCCTGGCGGCAAGCCCACGGTGGAGCACTACCGCTTGCGCGCGGAGGCGTTTGGCATCCGGGGGGCCGGCCCCAATGGCGGGCCCAGCATCCGGCGCCGCGTGGGCGTCGAAGTGGTTGGCATGAGCGCCTGCCCGTGCGCCATGGAGACGGCGCGGCACAAGTTCCAGCAGGAAGGCACGCCCGCCAACCCGGACATCCCGTTCATCACGCACAACCAGCGCAACCGCGTGCGCCTCGAAATCGACGTGCCCGAGGGCCACGACATCGAAGCCAAGGACTTGGTGGATCTCTGCGAGGAAGCCCTGTCGGCGCCCACGTACGAGCTCCTCAAACGCGGCGACGAGGGCGACTTGGTGATCAAGGCCCACCATGACCCCAAGTTCGTCGAGGATGTCGTCCGCGCGGCGCTGCACCTGGTTCCCCGGCGACTCGGCGACCTGCCTGGGACCGCCGAGGTGTTCTGTTCCAGCGAGGCCGAGGAGTCGATCCACAAGCACAACGCGTACGCCGAACGGCACACCACCATCGCGGAACTGCTCGCCAGCACCCCTTTGTGATGATGCCACGACGACAAGGTTCAAACACGTGAGCGGCAGCACCGGACCTGTGAAGGAGGTCATGGCGCGCCCGCGCCCACTCAGGGGCAAGGCCGCGAGGTTCACGGTGTTCCTGGATCGGGACGGCGTGTTCAACGAGCATCCGGGCAGCTTCCCCTTCCAGGTGCGCCGCTGGGCCAAGTTTAACTGGCTGCCCGGCGCCCGCGAGGCGTTTGCGCGCCTCAACCGCGGCGACATCCAGACCTGCCTCGTGACCAACCAGCCAGGGACCGGCGTCGGCCTGTCCACGCCGGGTATGATCCACGCGCTGCACCACCGCATGCAGGTGGCTCTGGAGGACGCCGGCGGCCGGCTCGACCACATTGAGGCGTGCTTCGCGCCGCCCGGTCTGGGACATCGCCGCCGCAAGCCGAAGCCCGGTATGCTGGCCGACGGCGCCGCAGCCCTGGGAGGCGTTGAGAAGTCCCGCGCGGTCATGATCGGCGACAAGATCCGCGACGCCCAGGCGGCCGCGGCGTTCGGCATCCCGGCGATTCTGCTCGCCACGACGTGTACGGCCCAGGAGCTTGAGGAGAAGGCGCGCCGCGAGAGCGTCCCGTACGTGGCCATCGTGCCCGACCTCGAAGCGGCCGTCGACCTCGTGCTCGGCTGGCTCTAGCCCCCGCGCCGCGGTCGGCCATCGCGTCTCCGGGCGTTCTATAGACTCGCACCCGTTGCCGCGACGATGAGCGTGTCCGATCCCGTTGGCGGGGGGCGTTGGGAACCCGTCCGGCGAGCCTCGGCACCGGCGCAGTGGCCCCCGGCACCGGCGCAATGGCCGCCAACGGCCAGCCGGCCCTGGGTGCCCGTGCCGGCGCCCGACGACTTCTGGGGGCCGCGAGCTGCCTTCCGCGTGGAGCGCACGCCGGAACGGACGTTCTGGGGCAAGCGCGCCCGTGTCCATGCCCGCCCGCCGTTTGCGGTGTGGTCGGCCCAACGCGAGCACCGCTTCGCCGGGCTCCTCCTGCTGGCTGGCTTCTTCGCGGTCTTCGTGGATCAGGCGACGTTCCTGTACCAGTTGGTTCTCGGCGCTCCAATTTTTGAGGAGATGTTCAAGTTCGGATTGGCGTTGCTGCTGGCCACCCGTATTGGCGTGGCAACAGCACCCGGTCGGCTGCTCGGTGAACTGTCCAGGTGGCCACTGGCCGCAGGCGTTGGCGCGGGCCTGGGCGCCATGGCCGCCTGGGATCCCCTGATCTCGGGCGAACTGGACCGCGTCTGGCCGGATGTGACGGTCCAAATGGGCGCCGCCGTCGGCGCCGGGTTGTTCCTCGTTCTGACGTTGCTGGCCCGGGTGGGCGTTGCCGCCGGCGTGCCCCTTGGGGCCCTGGGAATCATCCGCGTGCCGCTGGCCTTCGCCGTGGGTGCCGGGTTTGGCATCCTGGAGCACACGATTTCGTACAACGAGGAGCCGGTTCGTTTCCTCTACGGCCGCGTCGCGTTCCATGGCGGCGCGACGGCGCTGACGATGATCCTGTACTCCATCGTCGCCTCCCTGCCCGACGTGCGAGTACGGTGGCTCGCGCTGGTTCCGTCCGTCGTCCTGCACTGGCTCAACAACGCCAGCGCCATCTTCGTGTCGCTCATCAGCCTCACCGTGCCGCGGCTGGACGAGTTCTGGAGCCTGTCCATCGTGACGATGATCTACGTCTTGATGGTCGCCTCGCTTCCCCTGGCGTTGCCCCTACGACGCGGCGCCCGCTACTTCGTGGGTCGGCGACACCGGGGCGACCCCAGCGCTTGAGCGCAGTTGGCCCATGCGCGCGTCGTAGCTGGCCCAGATGCGATTGGTGGCGCCTTGCAGGATGCCGTAGGCGATGGCCTTGAGCACCACCCAGGTGCCAAAGCCAGCCACGAAGATCGAGGCGCCGACGATCAACTGCTCGCGATCGTCAACCATGATACCGCCGTCCCCTTCATCGACGGCGATCGCGTCGGTGGCGACACCCAATCCGACGGCGCCGATGACCAGCAACGCGATGTACGCCGGAACCAGCAGGCCCAGCACCACGCCAGGCTTGGCCACGCGGGCATGGCCCATGCGCAGACCGACGTACTCCAGATTGCTCGCAAAGTAGTAGAAATAAACGAAATCCAGCACCGGCAGGATGCGCGCCATGGTGTACCAGGCCACTCCGTCGCGACGACCCTCGCGCCGCAACTCGAACTGGTGGTACAGCTCCATGTGCGCCTGGTAGTCCCAGTAGTAGCGGTAAAAATTGAACGTCACCACCGCGAGCCAGAACCCGGGCCAGTAAGGGCGAGGACGACCAACCGGCTGCTTCAACACCATCGCGCGGGCGAGCCGGGGCGCGCTGATCAAAGTTGGGCTCCATGGGCGGGCTTTTTGGGCAGCGCCCCAATGGACCCTGCGGGATGCGCAATGGATGTGCTTGACGCGGGCGTCTATGTGACGCGGTACGAAGCCGACGTGCCCAAGAGCCTGCGCATGGTCCTCTGGGGCCCGCTGCAAGCCCGGGAACTGGGTCTGGACGGCTGGGAGGTCCAGGATGGCGGCGAGACCGGCTACGTGTTCCACAACCCCGGCGTCCGCCTCACCATGGGTCGGGCCACAAGCACGCTCATCGTCGTGCGGCGCTTGTCGCGGGCGTTCCTGACCGTGTACCTCGGCGGCTATCCGGCCGACGCGCCGCCCAGCCAGCGCTCGATGGACATGCAGAAGGTCGTCTCGGCGTGCGAAATCTTCCTGGGCCGCCTGGCCAGGCAAGCCGTTCGCTTCGAGATGACGGGGGACTGGACCCTTGTTGACAACCTCGCGCCCGCTCCGACGCCGGCGCCGCCCGAACCCGTGCAGCCCCCGGCGCCGGCCACGACATCGGCCGCGACGCCGGCATCGTCCGCTCCCGCCGAGTCCGCGCGCAGCACGGTCTGGGAAGTTTAGCGCCCGACCGCTGGCCGGCGCGTTTGGTGGCGCTAGCCCAGCTCGTCGGAGTCCAACTCGACGGAGCCGCTGTCCGCCTGGATGCGCCCGCCGATCCGGTGGGAGATCACGGACAAGACGAGGATCACGAAGGCCGCCAGGGTGAAGCTCGCCTCAATGACGTGCGCGGCGCCCAGTTCCAGGCCGAGCACCTGGATGGCCAGTCCTTCGGCGACGGCGGCCGCTGTCATGAGCGCGATGGCCACCAGCAGGACCAGCATCGCCCGTGCGCGGTGCTTCAGGTAGGCTCGCAGGGCGAACGAGAGGAAGATGGCGCCAGCGAGGACCGTCAGCGCCTTCAGCGTGGTAAGAGTCAGAATAAAGTCACTTTCGGTGGTCATGTCCCCAATTGGTTCCAGAGGTTCATCAGGCGGTCTTCGAGGGCTGCGTTGGCTTCCCAAGTGATATCGACGCGCTCGGCGCTGACCTCGATCCGGCCCAGGCGAATGCGGGACCGGTACAGGTCGTACGGCTTTCCGTCCGGCGTCATGGCGCTGCGCTCCACGAGCAGGACGCCGCTTTCCACGAGTTTGCCGACCTGGCGATAGGCCGAGGCCAGCGGCAGCGTGGTCGAGTCGCTGATGTCCTTTACCGCCCTGGGTTGGCGAATGCAGGTGGCCAGAATACGGCGCGCCGAAGCCGACGAGAGGGCCGACTCCACCGCCGCGTGAGTCAGTGGACGCGTTGACACCATTGTGCTATTCTCGATGCTGAGAATCACCCCTGCGAAATAGCCGTTGTCTATTATGGGCCGCGCGGTTCGGCGCCCTTCATGGCCCCCACGAAGGTCCGAGCAATCCCGTTGATCATCTCGTTGGCGACGTTGTCGCTGGCGGGTTGCACCGTTGTCAGCACAGAGGCGGCCGGCGGCGAGCTGCGCGAGATCACGTTCTGGGTTGAGGAACAGGATTGGACGCTCCACCCCAACGTCGATACGCCCGTGTGGGCTTTTTGTGCCGAGGGCGACGGCGTGGAGCCGGTGTGGGAGGGGCCCTGCGGCGTTCCCGGCCCGACGATCCACGTCACGAAGGGCGACACGGTTCGCGTGACGTTTCGAAATACGCATGCCATTCCCCACACCGTCCACTTCCACGGCCAGCATCCGTTTGCTGCCGACATGAACGGCAACGGCATCCTGTCGGACGCGATGGTTGTCGGGCCCAACGACGAATTGACCGTTGAGTGGACGGCGGAGCCGGCTGGGACGTTCATTTATCATTGTCATTTCGACACGCCGACCCACATGGAGATGGGCATGTACGGTGTGTTCATCGTGGACGATCCGGCGGACCCCAAGCCGGCGGACAAGGATTTCATCGCGGTCTTGGACGAGTGGCAGGCGGCCGGCGCCGTGGAGGCGTTTGGCAACATGCCGGCGTACAACTTTTTCACCATCAACGGCCGCAGCTTCCCGTTGACGCAGCCGATGTTCGCCGATGTCGGCGAGCGGGTGCGCGTCCACATGGTGAACGCTGGTTACGAGTTCCACGCGATGCACATCCACGGCTACACGCCCGATTCCTGGGAGGGTGTGGCCGGCTGGCGCCACGCCGTGCCCACGGATGTGCGCGAGATCGCGCCCGGACAGAGCGTTGTGCTGGACTTCGAGGCCAAACGGGCTGGGGTCTGGCTGTTCCACGATCACGTGGTGCCCCGGGTGACTGCCGACGGGTCCCAGGGCAACTTTGGCGCTTACCCGCGCGGGATGCTGAGCATCCTCGTGGTCGGGGATGAGTACGCCGCCGCCGTGCCCGATGTGGCCGCGGCACTGTTGAAGGCGGCCGAGGGGGACGTTCCAACCCGGTTGGCGTTCGCCGATGGCAACTTGGCGCCCTCCGAGCCCGATGAGCCTGCCGCTGAGCCGGAGGAGGGGGCCGGCACGGATCCCGTTGAACCCGCGAAGGAGCCCGCAGCGGCGGTGACCTCGCGCATGGCGGCCTTTGCCTTTGACGCCGAGATCCGGGTGGCGGCCGGCACCAAGGTCACATGGGTCAACGATGACAGCGTGTACCACACGGTCACTCTGGCCGACGGCAGCGTCGACAGCGGCGAGATCCGCGCCGGCCAATCGTGGTCGCACGTCTTCGACCAGCCCGGAACCTACGATTACTACTGCAAGCCGCACGCCTACGAGGATGACGGTACCTGGAAAGGCATGGTCGGCACCCTGATCGTGGAGGAACAAGCATGACAAGCAACACCCTGACGAAGCCTGCGCTGCGAACGCTGATCGGTGTCGCCCTCGTGGCGTCCGCCCTTGCCGGCTGCACGGCGCCGGAAGCCGATGCCTCGCCGGCGGCCACGGGAGGCTCAACGGTTACCATCCGCATGGTGGACCTCAAGTACGACCCCGTGACGCTCACGATTCCCGTCGGAACCACGGTGGAATGGGTCAACGACGACCCGTTCGAGCACACCGTCACCCCGACGGACAAGAAGGCCTGGGGCAGCGCCGGCAGCGGCGACGCGGCGGCCGACTGGATGGGCCAGGGCGAAACCTACCGCCACACGTTCACCAAAGAGGGCACCTTCACGTACTACTGCATCCCCCACGCGGCCAAGGGCAGCGACGGGCAGTGGCGGGGCATGGTGGCCACCGTCGTCGTGTCCGCCTCGGCGGCGCCGGTTGGCGCCTCGTCGGCGCCCAAGACACCGCCCGCGGCCCTGGGGACGGATGTGTCCGAAATCGGGCGCGACGCGGCCGACGTGCCGGCTCCCATCGGCGGGCGCGGCCCCACCGACGTGACCTTCAACATCACCTCCCGCGAAGTCGTGGCGGCCATGGGGGACGGCATCACCTACACCTACTGGACCTTCGACGCGACGGTCCCCGGCCCCATGCTGCGTGCCCGCGTCGGCGACACCATCACGGTCAACTTCCACAACGATGCCTCCAGCACCACGGGCCACAACATTGACTTGCACGCGGTGACCGGCCCCGGTGGCGGCGCCGCCCTGCTCGACGCCCTGCCCGGCGAGACCAAGACGCTGACCTTCAAGGCCCTCAACGCCGGCCTGTACGTCTACCACTGCGCGTACCAGAACCCGCCGCTGCACGTCGCCCAGGGCATGTACGGAATGATCCTCATCGAGCCCGCGGGCGGCATGGCGCCGGTGGACAAGGAGTTCTACGTCGTGCAAGGCGACTTCTACAGCGGTGTCCCCGCCTCGGCGGCCGGCCACCACGAATACAACGGCGCGGCGGCCCTGGACGAGCGGCCGAGCTTCGTCGTCTTCAACGGCCGCATGGGCAGCCTCCAGGACGCCGACCGGCAGTTGCAGGCCGACGTGGGCGACACGGTGCGCATGTTCGTCGGCAGCGGCGGCCCCAACCTGGTCAGCTCGTTCCACGTGATCGGTGAGATCTTCGATCGCGTCTACGCCGAGGGCAGCGTCACCAGCGCGCCCCTGAACGATGTGCAAACCACGCTGGTGCCCGCCGGCGGTGCTACGGTGGTCGAGTTCGACCTGGAGGTCCCCGGGGACTACTACCTCGTCGACCACTCGATTTTCCGCGTCGCCAAGGGCGCCTTCGGGGTGCTCCACGCGACCGGCGAGGACGATCCCTCCGTGTACCGAGGGGGCTAGGCGTGAACGAGGCCCAGGCCGGCCCCGGCGTGCGCGAATCGCTGCTCTGGCTGGCCGCAGGGCTCGCCGGCGCGGTGGCGCTTGCTGCGGCGGTCATGGGCCTCGGTCAAAACCTCGGCCTGGGCCACCTGGGCAGCGTGCTGCTCTTCGTGTGGGGTTTCCTGGTCCTCACCATCGCTGGCGTGGTCTACAGCCTGCCGCGGAGGGTCCGGTGAACGCCAAACCCGGGGCCC
>JBFJYU010000141.1:0-8134 GCA_041622435.1 Thermoplasmatota archaeon
CCTCGGCTTCTCCCTCGCCAGGCTCGGGCAAACCCCGTTCCCGCCCTGTTCGTCGCAGGGCTCCTCACAGCGCCGGCCAAGGCCGCGCAAGCGCGGCCTCAGCCGCATTGCCAACCTCCTCGGGCTCCGCTCCTCGGAGCTTTTCAATGCGGGATACGGGATTTGAACCCGTGCTATTAGCTTGGAAGGCTAAAGTCATACCCCTAGACCAATCCCGCATGAAGGTGCGAAGCGCCGAACCACGTGTGGTGCGCCGTCCCCGCGCGCTGCCCTGCCGTCTGTTGGACGCCAATGGCCTCGCAGCCGCCGCGACCCTTGCCGCGTTCTTAAGCGTCGTCCTCCGGAGCGAGGCCCTTCTCGAACCGCTGGATCTGGAACGCGCCGCCGAGCCCGGTCGGCAGGACCAACTGGCGCAGCCGCAGGTACTGGCTGGCTCCCTCGACCGTGTCGCGTTGCTGGGCGTTGAGGGCATCCAGGACGCCGTGGCGCAACAGGAATGCTTCCTGGGACTCGAAGGACGCCTCGTTGAGCCCGGCCGACCCGGCCCAGACGGCCAGTTGCTCGAAGTCCACGCTGGCGGTGATGTCCTGCTGGCCAGGGTCGGCGAGGACGTCGTCAACGATCTGGTGCGCCCGGAAGGCGCGGACGGTTCCGGCGTCGCGATCCCGGTTCCACAGCGCTTGGCCACGTGCGCCGTAATCGGCGACCAGCACGGCGCCGCGCGCGAGGGCCAGGCCGACGTCTCGAATCCAGTGCCGCGCCCGGGCCATGGCGACCACGCGCTGCCCGTCGGCGAACGCGCCGTTGGGCGCCGCAGCCAGCGCGGCGGGGGCGGCCAGCCCCAGGGTTTCGGCGAAGCTGGGCCCTTTGGCGACGACGCGGACCTCGGCCCAACTGCTCTTGCGGCGCTCCAGCCAGTGGAAGGGCAGGGCGTCCACGAACTCGTTGGCAACGACCGCGCCCACGAGTGCGCGGGGCATCGCGGCGGCGCTGTCGATGCGCTCGTCGTCGGACTCCTGGGCTTCCTGGTGGTGCGGGCTGGTCTCGACGTGAGTCCACGTGATCGCCGCCGCCAGGTCGGGGCGGTGGGCGTCGAGCCAAGCCAGCGCATCCCGTGCCAAGTGGCCCTCGCCGCCGCCAAACTCGACGACGCGGAACTCACTCGGTGTCCCGGCGCGCCGCCAGACCGCGGTGACTTCCCGTGCGATGGCCTCGGCGAAGAAGGGGTTCAGCGTCGGGCTGGTCGCAAAGTCCGAGTCGTCCGGATCGGCCCCCGTCTTGCGCGCCGCGCGTGTGTAGTAGCCGCCCGCGCCGTACAGGGCCTCGTCCATCCAGGCGGCGAAGGCCACGCTGCCTTCGCTTTCGCATCGCTCGCGCAGCCGGTCGCCCGGCGAACTGGGGGTCACGGCCCGCCCAGCAGTCCCGGGCTTCAAAAACGCCGGGGCTTGTGGCGGCTGCCCTCAGGGTCGCATCTGGGCCTGCCCAGCGCCGCTGCCCATGACAACCCTCATAAAGCACCCCCACTTGGGCGCCACCAACCGGGGCTTTATATATGGCTTCAGAGGCGATTGAGTACCTGCCGCTGGCGATCCTCGGTGGCGTGGCGTTTCTACTAGTGTTCGTCACGCTGGTGGGTAACCGCTTCGTCGGACCGAAGCGGGCATCGGTGGGCAAGGTTACCAACTACGAATGCGGCGAGCAGGCGACGCCTGGGGCACGCGGCCCCATCGACGTCCAGTACTACATGTACGTCCTGACCTTCCTGGTCTTTGACGTGGAGGCGATGTTCCTCATCCCCTTCGCGCTCAAGTTCAAGGAACTGACGGCCGGCCCGATCATTGCGGTGACGTTCTTCGTCAGCCTGATCCTGATCGGGTACGTGTACGAGTTGCGCAAGCAGCTCCTCACCTGGAGGACGTTCGCGTGAGTACCAAGGCTGGCGTTGAGCCGGTTGAGGTTGACGCCGCAGTGCCCGAGGGCGCCGAGGCAGACCTCCCGAGCTTCGACCCGGAGGACCCCGACGCCCACCCGACGCGCATCCCCATCGTGGTGGAAGAGCAGCAGGAGGGCCTGATCCTGACGGTCGCCTCCAAGCTGGTCAACTGGGGACGCAGCAACAGCCTCTGGCCCTTCACGTTTGGACTGGCCTGCTGCGCCATCGAGATGATCACCGCGCAGAGCAGCCACTTCGACCAGAGCCGGTTCGGCTCCGAAGTGAGCCGGGCCAGTCCCCGCCAGTGCGACCTGATGATCGTGCCTGGCACCGTGACGAAGAAGATGGCGCCGCGCATCAAGGTCCTGTACGATCAGATGGCGGACCCCAAGTTCGTCATCGCCATGGGCGCCTGCGCCACCAACGGCGGTCCCTACCAGAATTCCTACTTCGTCGTCAAGGGCGTTGACAAGATCATCCCCGTTGACGTTTACATCCCGGGCTGCCCGCCGCGGCCCGAGGCGCTGCTGGACGGTTTGCAAAAGCTACAGCAGAAGATTCGCGACCAGAACGACACGCTGGAGTTGGGCTTTTGAGCGAAGAAGCAGCGGCTGCGGGCCCGGCGCCCAGCGGCGACCACGCCACGCTGGCCGAGGAGTTCCCGGACGATGTCGTCGCCTACGCCGTCACCGAGGATGGCCAGGGCATCACGCAAGTGAACCCGGAGAGCCTGTTCGTGGTGGCTCGCCGCGTCCGGCAGATGGGGTACCCGATCCTGAGCTGCCTGTCGGCGTACGACACCGGCTCTGAGGTCGGCGTCTTCTACGCCTTCGTGAAGCTGGCCAACACGCCGGAAGAATGGGGCGAACTGCGCCTGCGCGTTCACATGCCGCGCAAGGACGCCGACGGCAATGCCCTGGAGACCCAGACGCAGAGCCTCTGCGACCTCTACCCGGCCGCCGGCTGGCACGAGCGCGAAATGTGGGACCTGTTCGGCGTCCAGTTTGTCGGCAACCCCGACCTGCGCCGCATGTTCCTGCCCGAGGGCTGGACCGGCCACCCCGGCCTCAAGGACTACTCGGAGCCCGAGCAGTTTGTCGCGATGAAGGACGGAGAGGATATCGTGCTCAAGACCAACGAGGAGGGATCCTGGTGAACGCCGCCGACGCCGCCATGCTCGGCATCCCCGCCACCTACGACCAGGACCCGGTCCTGCGCCCGATCCCCGGTGAGAACCGCCACCTGATGGAGCTCAACATGGGCCCCCAGCACCCCTCGACGCACGGCGTGCTGCGCCTCAAGCTCAAGCTGGACGGCGAGATCGTGGTTGATGTCGAACCCATCATTGGCTACCTGCACCGGGGCAGCGAAAAGCTGGCCGAGGGCATGCAGTGGGTCAAGTTCATCCCGCTCACCGACCGCATGGACTACATCAGCGCCATGCACAACAACCACGGCTACGTCTTGGCCGTGGAGGAGCTTCTGGGCGGCCCCGACCAACAGATTGTGTCCGAGCGCGCCGAGTACATCCGCGTCTTTGCGCTGGAACTCGGCCGCGTCGTCAACCACCTGTTCTGGATGGGCACGTTCTTCCTGGACCTGGGCGCCATCACGCCGCTGTTCTACGCCCTGCGCGAGCGCGAACAGATTCTGGGCTTCACCGAGGAGCTGTGCGGCGCCCGCCTGACGTTCAATTACTTCCGTTTCGGCGGCGTCAAGTACGACCTCCCGGACGATCCGACGTACCTGCCCCGCGTGAAGGAATTCCTGGCGACCATGCCGACGCAGATCGCCAAGTACGAGCGCCTGCTCAAGAAGAACGACATCATCGTCGGCCGCCTCCGGGGCACCGGCCCCCTGACGCGCCAGGAGGCGCTCGACTGGGGCATCACCGGCCCCATGCTGCGCGCCACGGGCGTTGCCCACGACCTGCGCAAGGTTGCCCCGTACTCCGTGTACGACAAGCTCAACTTTGACGTCCCCACGACGACCCAAAGCGACTGCTACGGCCGGCTGCAACTGCGCTGGGCCGAGATGCTGCAGTCCCTGAAGATCCTGGATCAGGTGATCGCCAAGCTCGAGGACTCAAACCTTGACGGCCTCCACCTCAACCCCAACTACGCCGGCGGCAAGGTCCTTCGCGTCAAGGCGAAGGGCGAGGCCTACTCGCGCATCGAGCACCCCAAGGGCGAGTACGGCTGTCACGTCATCGGCGACGGCAAGATGCAGCCGAGCCGCGTGCATGTGCGCGCGCCGAGCTTCGCGAACCTGCAAGCGCTGCC
Organism: Thermoplasmatota archaeon; assembly: GCA_041622435.1. GTDB lineage: Archaea > Thermoplasmatota > E2 > JACPAO01 > JAHFTW01 > JBFJVP01. The sequence continues at coordinate 4,216 of JBFJYU010000141.1, forward strand.
GATCATGGCTCGCAACCAGAAGATCGCGGACCTGATCGCGACGCTGGGTTCAATCGATATCGTGCTCGGAGACGTAGACCGCTAGGGAGGCCACATCATGGGAGCACTGACTGACTTCATCGACACCGTCGTCCCCGGCACACCTGGCTGGCTCGACTTCACCATCGCCGCCGTGATTGGCAGCGTCCTGGTCTTCACCGTGGTTCTCGCCACGGGCGGCCTGTTCACGTTCGCCTTCCGGCGCATTTTTGCCCGCATGGGCCAGCGGGTTGGCCCGAACCGGGTCGGTCCCTTTGGCATCTTGCAGTTCCTCGCCGACGGCCTGAAGCTGATTGGCAAGGAGGACATCCGCCCCGCGAAGGCCGACCGCGTCGCCTGGGGCTTGGCGGTCTATGTGGCCGTCGCCTTCACCGTGCTCGCGTGGGCCCCCATGCCTTGGGGTCCGGCCGGCGAAGACGGCTCGGGCGTGTTTTTCAGCAACATCGGCACCGGCATCCTGTTCATTCTGGCCATCAGCGCGATCGCGCCGCTGGCCGAGATGATGGCGGGCTGGGGCAGCAACAACAAGTACAGCCTGTACGGCGGCGTGCGCGCCGCCGCGCTCGATGTGTCGTACGAGATTCCCCTGATCTTTTCGGTTGCCAGCGTGCTCCTGATCACCGGAAGCCTCGCCACGCAAGACATCGTGACCGGCCAGACCGGCTTGTGGTTCATTTTCCCGCAACTCCTTGGCTTTGGCATCTTCTTTGTCACAGGCCTCGCCAAGATGGGTCTGGTTCCCACGGACTTGGCCGAGTCGGAGTCGGAGCTCGTCGCCGGATTCACCACGGAATACTCCGGCATGCGCTTTGGCATGTTCTTCGTGGTCATCTTCAGCAACGTGTTCTTCCTCAGCGCCCTGATCACCATGCTCTACCTGGGTGGGTGGCAGGCGCCGTTCGGGTCGCTGGCCCCCATTCTCAACGAATTCCTGGGGCCGGCCACGGGCGTGTTCTGGTTTACCACCAAGAGTCTCCTGATGAGTTTCGTGGTGTTCTGGGTGTGGTCCACGCTGCCCCGCGTGCGCGTTGACCAGTACCTTGGCGTGGCCTGGAAGGTCATGCTCCCCCTGAGCATCGCGAATTTCGTCATCACAGCCGTCCTTGTCAAGACGGGGGTGCTCGGATGAAAGTTCCAATTGTTCCCATCCTGCAGGGAATGGGCGTCACCCTGGGCCACTTCTTCAAGAAGCCCGTGACGATCCAGTACCCTGAAGAAAAGAAGCCCGTCGCCGATCGGTTCCGTGGCCGCATCTACCTGAAGCTGGAGACCTGCATCGGCTGCACGCTGTGCGCCCAGGCTTGCCCCAACGGCTCTTGTTACATGGTGGACTACGACCCTGGCTTCGACACGCCGCAGAACAAGCGCCAGAAATTCCCCGCTGTGGAGATCTCGAAGTGCATGTATTGCTCGCTGTGCGAAGAGGTCTGCCCGACCGACTCCATTCGCATGGGCAAGGAATTCGAGACTGCGGCGTACGTCCGCGACTTCGATTACAAGCCGGACCGCCTCAGTCAAAATGAGGCGGCCCTCGGCAGGGGGCCTTACAAATGAATGGCGAAATGATTGCATTCTCCCTGCTCGGCGCCGTCGTGTTGGCATCCGGCATCGCCGCCGTGACCGTACGGCGCGTGTTTCACAGCGCCCTCGCCCTCGGCGCTGCCCTAGTTGCCATCGCGGCCCTGTACATCTCCATGGACGCGCCCATCATCGGCGTTGTCCAGATTCTGGTTTATGTCGGTGGTATCCTGACGCTGCTGATCTTCGCGGTCATGTTTGTGGCCGGCGACGAGGCGGACGAGGAGGAGGTCTCCAATGCCTAGCCGGGCCCGCAAGCTGGGTGCCCTCGGGGCCACCCTCGTCACGTTCGCCATGATCGCTGTCTCCGTCCAGGATGCTACGCCCTGGTGGACGGCGACCGAGGTCGCCGCCGAAGACCTGGATGCCCTCGTGGAATCGCTCTTCTCAACCAACGTCTTCGCCTTCGAGGCCCTCGGCGTGCTCCTGACGGCCGCCATGATTGGCGCCATGATCATCGCTCGACCGATGCACGGCCGGCCCGACTCGGAGAACTACCCGATCGTCACCGACCAGGAGCTCGAAGCGGCGCAGCACGTCAGCGACGTGGAGGGCCGCGCATGATTCCGGTCGGCTACTACACGCTCTTGGCTGCGGCCCTCTTTGCCGCTGGCCTGTACGGCGTGCTGACCCAGAAGAACGCCCTGCGCATCCTGATCGCCGTGGAACTGATCCTGAACGCCGCCAACATCAACTTCGTGTCCTTCGCGAACCACTGGGGCGACATCAACGGACTGGTGTTCACGCTGTTCGTGATCGCGCTGGCGGCGGCCGAGGCGGCCGTCGGATTGGCGATCTTCATTCATCTGTACCGTCACGTCCGCAGCGTGGACGTCACCAAGAGCACCGAGCTGAGGTGGTAATCAATGGCTGAGACTGCTCACGACGCCGGCGTCCACGCGGCCGAGGCCGCCCTGCGCGGCGGCTTCGACCCGATGATCGCACTCATCGTCCTGCTGCCCCTGTTCGGGGCCCTGTTGACTTTCTTGGTCGGCAAGAAGATGTGGCGCGGCGGTGCCATGATCCCGATCGTTGCCGTTGCCGGCAGCCTGGTTCTTTCGAGCCTGGAATTCTTCAAGCTGCTCGGCGGCGAGGGCGACTATGCCTGGAGCGCCAACTGGTTCACGGTGGGTCACTTCGACTTCACCGCGGGCATCCTCGTGGATCACCTGAGCGGCCTGCTGGCCGCCCTGGTCAGCCTGCTGAGCCTGCTGATTGTCATCTTCTCCACGCACTACCTGCACGAGGAGCCCAACAACAACCTGAACCGGTATTATTCGGTCAAGGCGCTCTTCATCGCGGGCATGCTCGGGACGGTCCTCGCGGACAATTTCCTGATCATGTTCATTTTCTGGGAGATCATGGGCTTGTGCTCGTATCTCCTGATCGGGTACTGGTTCACGAAGCCCAGCGCCGCCATCGCGGCCAAGAAGGCTTTCCTGACCACGCGCCTGGGTGACATCCTTCTGATGGTGGGCATCATCATCCTGTTCGTCACCTTTGGCACCCTGAATTACCGGGAAATTTTCGCCAACACGGCGATGATGGAGGCCAACCAGAGCCTCCTGTTCTGGGCGGCGCTGCTGATCTTCGGCGGCGCTGTTGGCAAGTCGGCGCAGTTCCCGCTGGACATTTGGTTGCCTGACGCCATGGAGGGCCCGACCACGGTGTCGGCGCTCATCCACGCGGCCACGATGGTCAAGGCGGGTGTTTTCCTGGTGGCGCGCAGCTTCCCGCTGTTCGTCCTGAACCCGGAGACCTTCCTGGTCATCGGTGTCATCGGCGGTATCACGGCCCTCTACACGGCCACGATGGCGCTGGTCGCCACCGACATCAAGCGCGTGCTGGCCTTCTCGACGCTCAGTCAACTGGGCTACATGTTCCTGGCGCTCGGCGCCGGCGGCATCGTGTACATCGAAACCCACAGCGGTGTCGGCTTCACCGCCGCGATGCTGCACCTGCTCAATCACGCCTTCTTCAAGGCCCTGCTCTTCCTTGGCAGCGCTTCGGTGATCCTTGGCATGCACCACCACCAGGACATGCGCGACATGGGTGGCCTGAAGAAGCGGATGCCCACCACGTTCTGGGTGATGCTCATCGGCAGCCTGTCGATCGCGGGCATCATTCCCCTGTCCGGCTTCTGGTCCAAGGATGAGGTGCTTGCCACCGCGTTCAAGGCCGGCAGCTACGAGGGTGTGTTTACCCTGATGTGGGTGTTTGGTGTGCTCACTGCGGCGCTGACGGCGTTCTACATGTTCCGCATGATCTACCTGACCTTCGCGGGCAAGCCGCGCACCGAGCA
>JBFJYU010000142.1:0-8116 GCA_041622435.1 Thermoplasmatota archaeon
CATTGGCGGGTGCCCGACGACCAGCCGTGCCGTGGTTTTCGCGCCATCGTGCACGGCGACGATTTGCTGGGTGTCTGCGGACGCGTCGCGCAGGATACCGTTGGTCCAGCGACGGTGTCCAAAACCTATGGTGCCACACTATGGCGCGCAGCGACACGCGACTTTGAGAGCGCGGCATCCACCGATGACCTTCCGTGCGGCTTCCGCCGTGCCTCCGGATTTGGCCAAGGCCAGGTCCTAGTTGTCGGCGACTTTTGCGGCGACTCGCCGACCGCGTATGTGTTCGAGGACGTTCAATACGTGGCGGCCGATGTCGCAAACCAAACCTGGAGTCCGCCGCGTTCACTGCGGGCGGCGATCGCCTTGGACGATCTCTGGACGAGCGCCAGGGTGCAGGAAATTCGCTCGGACGCTTGGGGAAATGCCCACATCTTCCTATCCGGCCCGGTGGTCGACGGAGCCTACGCAGAGCATGGGCCGCACGAGTTGCTTCACGTCGTCGTGAGCCCCGATGCCAAGCTGCTTCACGAACGGCTCCTCGACGCGGGCGCCTCCGGTGGGCCGCTACGCGGCGTCAGCCTAGCCATGGGCCAAACACCGTGGGTTGCATGGCGTTCTTCGGATGGCATCAAGGTGGCCAGCCTGGCGCCCCAGTAGCGCTTTCGTGTTGGCTGGGCAGGAGTTGTAGTCCCGTCGGTGCGCTCGGCGAGCGATGTGGTGCCACGCTTGCCGCGAGCACGCAAGGCCAACATCTGTTCGATGCTAGTTTAGTACGGCGCCGCCGCTCCCCACGGGTGCCCGTCCGACGCCCCATCTCCGTGGTTCTGCTTCTCCTGCTGGCTGGATGCGCCGGCCCCGAACCCCCCGCCGACCTTGCCGCACCAGCGATCCAGGAGGCGCAAGTCGTGGGTTTTGCGCTCCAATGCCCTACAGGTGAGGCCTCGCCCACGCAGGCTTGTTCGACGTGGGTTGAAGAGGATGGCCGCTACCACGGCGACTGGTGGTTCGCGCCATCCGGCCGCAATGGCTTCTGGGCAGCCGGCACCACGACCTACCCCAACAACTACATCGGCGACGTCGATCCCCTGGGAGGACGCATCGCGCACGGCAAGGCCGCCATCGTTGCGGCCACGCCCTCCGGCATCGAGGCCTTCAGCGTGCCGTTGCCACCTGCATCCCTTGGCCCGTTGCCCGTCAATGGCGGCCGCGCCGTGGTGGAGATCGTCGGCATCGGCGCCGACGCCAGCGGCCGAACCCTCGTCTCGGTCGACCGCACCAGCCAGTTCGAATTCGATGAGTCATGGGTGTTGCTTCTGGACGCGGACGGCCACTGGATGGACCTGGAGTTCCCCGGCCGACACAGCTACCGCGGCACGTCCGCCGTCGGCGACGCCGAGGGCCGCGTCCTGTACTCGTCGTGCGCTGCCATGTGTGAGCGGCAAGAAACGTGGCTGATGACCAAGCCAGGCGAGTGGATGGAACTAGCGTGGCCGGACGGCCGCGACCACTGCACTGGAGCCCAAGCGCTCCTAATGGGCGACGAGTTGGCGCTCATTTGCCTCCGTTATTCGTCGAACACCACGAGCTCCTACCGCGGCGAAGGCTTCGAGGTGTACCGCATCTCCGGCGGGCTCCTGGAGCCCACGCAGTTCATCCACAAGACAATGGGCTGCGCCGATTGGCGGGCGCAGGCGCCCTCGAATACGACGGTGGCCATCATCGGCTACGGCTGCTACCCTCCGGGCGGCTACGATGACCGATACGACGGCTGGCTTGCGCTCTCCACAGATGCCGGAGCAACCTGGCAGGAGCATCGCATCGTGAATGGCCTGGAGCATGGCGGCTTCCTGGAAGCGGCCACGATCGACGCCGCCGGCCATGTTCATGCGGTGTGGTCTCCGGCCTCCGGCGAGTCCTTTCCCAACAACGCGCACCAGTTGTACTCAGACGAAATCCAACTCATCTCCTGGCACCCTTCGTTGGACGAGCCACTGGCGACAATCGTCCTAGATCGGATCGGAGAGCACAACCTCGTCGAAACCGCGCCAGATCGACTCCGGACCGCGTCATTCCGCGTTTTCCCGCCAGTCGCCCACGACGGTTCCGTCTACGTTGCCTGGTCGCGCGGCTACAGTGTCGCCGTCGCCGAAGTGGTTCCGGTCTACGGTCCGACGGACGGGGCGCAGCCGGCCTAGCGAACCTGATCCACGTCAATGCCGGGCGTGGTGCCCGCCTCGCTGATGTTCACGACGCCGCTGTCAGCAACCTGCGCCTTGGCCGCCTCGATCCACCGTTTGGCGCCGGCGGGGCCCACCTCGGTGCCCGTGATGCGGACCTTGCGGGTTTCCTTGAGGCGCTGGGCCTCGGCGACGATGTCGTCGGGCTTGGCGATGGCCAGGTCCTCGATGGAGTGAACGCCGCAGCGCACCAGCAGTTCGGCGGTCTGGGGGCCGATTCCCTTGACGCTCATCAGTTGCCCCATCCACTGCCACTCGCGGACCACGAGGGGCATGGCGTCAATCTGCTTGGCGATCGCTGCCGGGTCGGCGCGAAGGAGTTGCGGGATCGTGATGACGCCGATCCTGTTGAGCCGGGTCGCCATGACTTCACCGATGCCTTCGATCGTGATGACGTGCTGCTTCTCCTCCGCCGCAGTCATGGTCGGCGCCGTTGGCACCCCGACGGGGACGGCGGGCTCGGCGACGACCTCGGGCACGGCCACGGGCACCGCGACCGCCATGGGCTCGGCGGCGCGGGCGACAGTGTCGGCCGGCGCGACGACGGGCTCGGCCACGGGCGCCACCGGGACGCCGGCCTCAACGTTCGCCGCGTGATCGGTGATCATCATCCGAACCCCCTCAAGGGTGCGGCGAACCGTCGCGATGTGGATGAACAGGATGGCCGCCAGGACGAAGAGGGCCACGCCGCCGGCGAGAGCCGCCTCGGCAGCCGTGAACAGGCCGGGTCCCGTGATGCCGGCCAGACCGATGACGACCGCGAGGATCAGGCCCACGACGAGCGCTGTTGCCAGCGCGTCGAAGTACGTCGTGCGGGCGGCAGGCGGCGGGAGGACCGGGTTCGGCATGCCCGTCAGTTGGTCTTCACAGGACAAAAGGGCCCAATGTCAACAGAATACGGGCGCCATTTCGCTGTTGGTTCGGGCAGCCCGCTCGCAGCCCTGACGCCGGCTCCGGTCGTTACGCGCCGAGGTTCACTTTCATGAACTCGCGCAAAACGGCGGTTGCATAGGCACCCTTGCCGAGCTGGAACGCGAACACCGGGTCGCCGTCGATCCACGTGACCTCGAGGTCCTGCACGCCCTGCATGAGGCCGCGGCGGCGGCCCTGGCTGGCCACTTCGGGCAATGCGCTGACGCGGTAGTCCCGGGGTTCGATGCCGTCGGCCGCCAACACCCGTCGCTCCACCTCACCGGGCTCTGCCTCGGCCAGCGGGATGTCCGTGCCGGGCAGAGGGGCCGTCAGGACGGCGCGGCGAAGGTCCAATTCGCGCTGGACCCGCTCGCGGTTGGCCGCCGAGACCAGGTGGGTTCGCGTACCGTCGTCGCTCGCCGACATGACCTGGTCGCCGATGTGCGCTTCGGCCAGTCCGAGGCCCGCCTCCAGGCGCGCCGTCACGATGCGGTTGAACAGGAAGGACTGGTGGGCGTGCACGAAGAGCTGGAGCAGGTTCCACGGCAGCGCCTTGAGCGCGTAGCGCCAGTCGTCGGGTCGTTTGACCAGCCGGCCCAGGATGGCGCGCTCCGGGTCAAGTTGCTGCGGGTAGGCCTCCAGCGCCGCCGCGGGGTCGCGGGTCTCCTCGTACACCGTGCGGGCATGGAGCGTGTCCTCGCGCTCGCCGGGCATCGGGTTGCCGACGTACAGCCGCACGGCCTCCTCCAGGTCGCCGGTCACCAGCGCGCGGCCGACGAGGTGCGTGACGGGTCGAACCGATCCGCCAAAGCGCTGCGGCCCGAAATAATTGGGAACGCCGCCGGCGCGCCGGATCGTCTCGGCCACCTCCGGCACGGCCGCGTCGGCGCCCGCCGACTCCCGCACCCGGATCACGAAGCGGTTGCCCGTGTGCGCGCCGGGGAAATGGCCGCGCGCCGCCGGGTAGGCCTCGAGGACGGCCACGTCCTCCAGGCCCTCCAGGGCCACCACGCGCTCAACCGGGCACTTGAACGTGAACCATTGCTCGGTCACGGCGCGCTTGTCCTTCATGCCCGCGAAGCCGACGGCCTTGCGGGTCACCTGCAAGCGCTTGGCGGCCTGGCCGGCGAAGCGGTTGGTTTCCCAGTTGCGCAGTTCCACGCGCACGGCGGCGAAGCGGCCGCGGTCGTCGGGTTGCGGGCCGGCGCCGAGTTCGATCACCCGGAAGTCCTCGGGCTCGACGCGCAGTCTGCCGCCGATGCCGGCGGTGCTGGTCAAATAGGCACCAAGGCCCAGGCGGGCCTCCTCCTCGGGAGGGGATGGGCTCGTGGCGCTGGGCACGGCTACCGCTTCTTGAGTTGCGCCAGGAAGGCGTCCTCGAAGGTGTCGTAGTCGTTGATCAGCCGCTTGACCGTGCGGCGCAGGACCTCGGTCGGGTCGGCGCCAGTGGTGCGCAGGAAGATCTTGGGGATCGCGAGCGAGGGGTGCTCGATGATGTACTCCGCGAACTCGACATCGGGGTCGTCGAGCAACGCCTGCTTGACGGGGTTCAGCAGGGTCTCGTTTTCTCCCAGGACTTCGACTTCCAGTTCGGTGTCGGTCCTGTTGAGGAGGCGCAGCTCCATCGTCATCGATCGCGCCGACTTGGAAGCCCTAGATAACCGTTTAGATGGAGGGGCCGCGCAGCGCGAACGGTGCGCGGCTGGGGCGGGGGGTTGTGCCGGCGGACATTGTGCCGGAGCTACACCTTGCCGGAGCCGTAGTCGGTGGCAACCTTGCCAACGATGACCTTGCCGCACTCGCCGCACTGCAGCTTGCTGACACTCACCTTCTCCAGGACGAGTCCGTCGTTGGGGCAGGTGGCGCGCAGGATGCCGTACTCGGGCCGGTCCGTGACCAGTTGGGGTCCGCCGCGGATCTTCAGCACCTTGGCGCGAATGACATCGCCGGCGCGCAGTTCGTCGCCGACGTCACGGATGTAGCGCCGGTCGATGCCGGACACGTGCAGGGTGCCTTCGACGGCCTGCAGGATGCTGCGCCCGCTTTTGCCGCGCACGTCGATGATGGTGACTCCGGCCATTTGGGGCCGTACCACGCTGATTTCGCCGAGCACGATGTCGCCGGCCTCGATCGATGCGATTCCCCGCACGATGGGCTTGACGCCGATGGAGAAGTCGGACGTGTCAACGACCTCCTCTCCGTACGCCGCGGCGCGGATGTCGGTGCCGTCGTCGTAGGCGCCGGGTCCGGGGAGCATCTCCTCGCTGGCGGCGAGCACTTCGCCGGGCTCCCTGATTTTTTGTTCGCTCACAGGAGTGGCGACTCCGGCCACTTATAAAAAGCGCGGGGTCGGGAGAAGTGCCGCGGCGGGCCCTGTTCCCGCCTGCCTTCAAGTACCCAAGTGCAAAGGGTCAAGCCAACTTTATCAAAAAAACCTTTATAGTTTTTATGTCAGAACGTATCTGCTGGGAAGGAAGCCATGCCACGCAACGCAACCGAACTAGACCCCGGAAACCTGCGGGACGCCCTACAAGTATTGGGCGCGACGCGGGTTGAAGCAACCCTGTTAGCTGCACTCCAACAAAAGGGCGCCTTGGGCACCAAGGATATTGTCGACCAAACAGGCCTCCGCCAACCAGAGGTCTCGGTCGGCATGCGCACCTTCAGGGAGCGCGGTTGGATCGAGGCCGAAACCATGGCCCGGTCCGGCAAGGGTCGCCCCATGCACCGCTACCACCTGACGGCCAAGGGAACGGAAATCCGTTCGTTCTACGAGGCCCAGGGGAAGGAGGTCATGGAGCGACACAAGAAGGCTATCGCCACCCTCCGCTCAGGCTTCTAGGACCGCCCCCAACCAGCGCGTCCAAAAGCCATGCGGTAGCGTAAGCCCGACCTTCACCCACTCGATCACTTCAAGGATCAAGAGCGTGCAATCCGCTCGACACCCTCAGCGCCAGCCAGAACCACTTCGTCGCACAAGCCGATGAAGAGCCCGCAGGCGACCACTCCCGGGAAGCGGTCGAGCCGCTCCTCCAGATCAGCGGCATCCTTGATGTGCGCAAAGCGTGCGTCGAGGATCGGGTGGCCGTTGTCCGTCACGTAGGCCGCCCCATAGGCCGCCTTGCGTTCGGTGACCTTGGCGCCTTGGGCCTCCAGGAATCGCCGAACCGGCGTCTTGCCCAGGTCAATCACCTCGACGGGAAGGGCGAACGTGGAGCCGAGGGCATCGACCCGTTTCGACTCGTCCGCCACGACGACCATGCGCCGGCTGGCGTGGGCGACGATCTTCTCGCGGGTCAGGGCGCCGCCGCCGCCCTTGATCAGGTTGAGCGCCGGGTCGAACTCATCGGCGCCGTCGATCGTGATGTCCACTTCCGGGTGCTCGTCCAGGGTGGTCAGCCGGATGCCGCCCTCCAGCGCGAGCCGCTCCGATGCGAGGCTGGTAGGAATGCCGAGGATTTCGAGGCCCTGGTCGCGCACCCGGCGCGCCAGTTCCACGATCGTGTGGTGGACCGTCGATCCGGTGCCCAGCCCCACGACCATTCCGGATTCCACGTCTCGCGCCGCCTCAACGCCGGCTAGGCGCTTGAGTTCCGTTTGATCCACGCCGCGGCGACCCGGTGGCCGTTCTTGAACGTGCCCCGCGCGAGGGTCGCTGGCGTGCGGTTCTACGGGAGCGCCGTGTAATTGGCCGGCGCATCGGCGTCGGGGAACAGGCTCACGGCGACCGAGAACCGACCGGATGCCTCGGTTACGTAACTGAAGCGGCCCCAGCCGACCTCGACCTCCATCATCTCAAACGAGGCGACTTCGCCGTCGCCGCCGAGTTCGGTGTTGTTCATGTTGAGCCGGCCGCCGGCGGGGCAGATGTCACCCATGGCGAAGCCACCGATGTGATGGCCGCCGTCGACGGTGTCGTAGGTCCGGCGCCAGTACGCGCTGGGGCCATCCCCCATTTCCTGCTGGTTCTCGAGGCACGCGACCTCGACCACCACGGCGTAGACATCGACGGGCAGCTGCATGTGGTCCGCCAGCGACCAGGTGCCGGGGCCGTCGCTCAGGCCAACGCCGGCCACCTGCGAGTACCCCGCGTAGTCGTCGTCCCATGTGAGAACGACTGGCGGTTGGGGCTGCGGCGCGGCATCGGCGGGCGCGGCGTCGGGAGCCTCGGACGGGGCGGGCGTGGTGCAGCCAGCCAGCATGACCGCCAAAGTCAGGATGAGAATTCGGTGCCGCATGGAGTTGCGAGACCGGCTGCCGGACATGAAGTGCGCGGCCGGCAACCGCCGCGCAGCCATGGGGTCGTGGGGCCGTGGGGTCGTGGGGCCGTGCGGCCACGCCGGCTCGGCTGGTGCCCCGACGCACCTGGCGATGGCGCCCCTTCCCTGCGCGTCGGGTTCGGGCTTGGACGGCATCGCCGCCGGCGGGCGAAGGGGTCGGGCGGACCCGCGCAGTAGAGGGCCTGCTCCCTCTGTCGAACCTGCCACAAACCGTTATAGCCGCCCCTGCCTCGCCGCTCCCGTGAGCACCATGTCGGGAACCGTGACCGTCGCCAGCAAAGGCAACCCGAACCTGGATAACTTCAAGACCGAGAGCCAGGGCCGGGTCGATTCGACCAAGAACATGTCCATGAAGGACATGGAGGCCAAGCTGGCCGAAGTCCTCCCGCACCTCAAGTTCAACGAGGCCTTCGAGCGCGTCGCCAACATCGACGGCGTGCTCGTCAAGCTGGTGACCAACAGCCGCCACCAGTACGAGTTCTGGACGGACAACTGGCACGCGGCGCCCGAGGAGGTCAAGCCGCACGGGTTCCTGTACAGTGTCAACGGCGTTCCCGGCGTCGAGGCGCACGCCTACTACTGCCCCGAGATGGACACGGCGCTCTTCGTCAACACGGAGTACTACGGCCAGTGCAAGAGCTGGGCCCTCGGCCTGGCCGCCGTGGTGCTTGAGCGCAAGTTCAACAC